>JANXWW010000341.1 GCA_025350945.1 Burkholderiales bacterium | reverse complement strand
GTTATGCTCGCCACAATTACCCGCAAAAAATTAGCCAACGAAGGAACTACCCTTTTTGCTGCCCGTGTTGATGGTGTTGTTAGGGCGGTTCAGCATGATGTATGCGGCGTGGGCGGAAAAGCGCGAATTGCTCTAAGACCGCAGTCCGTAAGACAGAAAGAACCTTTGTCGTTGGTAAAAATACAACCTCGTTTCGAGAGAGATTCAAGGGCTGTGCATAATTGTTGAGACGTTTTCGTATGGCCCAGCCAGTTGGATTTAATCGAATTTTGGTGATGGCACTTGAAAACAGAGCCTTTTTTGTCAGTGCCATTTCCCCAACAGAGAGTTCTAAGCACATCTAAGAGTGTTTATTCATCAGTATTAAAAGATGCGTTATCAGTGCACATGGTTTTCCTAGCCCAAGCGTTTTCATTTTAATCTCCACAATATAACTGTTATCACCGCACGCTGAAATTAAGAAATAATGCGCTGGAAAACCGCGCCTGGCCTAGTGTTTGAAGAATTAGTAAAAATTTATCCAGATAACACTATAGACAACAATATTAAGGCCGATCCACTGCTGTTCGCGCGAACGCGATGAGCCGCAGCGTTTTTATTGAAGGTTGAGTGTGCGGGACGATTCGGTGCTGACATCTGACTTGTTGTTTGGGAAACGCTTGCTACTCGCACATAGAGAGTGGCACCTTGGCGACGCAGATGGATCGTAAATGCTTTCAATGATGGCATGAGCCACCACAAGCCCGTGGGATAGATCAGGCATCATTATCAGCATTGAGTGTTCCTAGCCAGGAGCGAACGCGAACACGATCATATTGCCGCTCCATCACTCCTCCACTTGGAACAGTCAATTGTGAGCCCGCCTCAAGCGTGGTCGAACCACAGCACTCGTCGCCTAGCCACCAAGAGACAACGGCTGTTTGTTCAGACAATATCTGGTTAATAAACTCAATCGCCGCTTCAGTTCCGAACTGACCTACGTCACCAACCCCACCGTTAAAATGAGCGTGGTGGGCATCGAACCCGATAGTGATCTCTTCGTTCGATGTATCTATGACCAGACCATGCTCCACCATCGCCTCTGGGGGTGGCTCGACCTTAATGACGAGAAACTCCGTTCCGTCGCTGCTTTTTTCCCTTCGAGCGAGCGCGCGCCAATCGGGAAATTCTGTGAAGAATTGCTCGGCCAAAGCTTGGGAAGAGAGGGGCATGTTTGACATCTAACGTAATTTATTATTTTATTCACCCATAGATAATACTCGTCTTATTTCACTGCTTCCTCGTTATTACTCGTTTTTCGGAGACCCAACAAAACGTTTAACGCACAGCGCCTCATATATTTCCGTGATAAAAAACAATCCGCTTTTCATCACCATGCCGTCTGTATTTTAGAGGGATTACGAAAACAAAATCGGCGCAATAAAGGCAAAGAAAAATCCGGTCAAAAATATCGCAACAGAAAACGCGTAAATATAAAAAGATATTTTTCGTGCGCGTGTGCAGGCCATTGCGAGTGCGGGATCAGCCGGACATGGCGCGTTGCGGGCGCGCCATTGCATGGCACCTGCGCATACGAGCATGAGGGCGGCGAAAAAAAATAACGGGGTTTTGTGTTCGCTTATCCACACGATCTGCGGGAATGCGCCCACTAATCCCGCCATCGCGGCACCGGCACCGATGGAAACCAGCAGTGCCGGCAGCGCGCAGCAGATCAGGGTGCTGCCGCTGGTGAATAGCGAAAGAAATGATACGGCGAGATTGTTTTTTAAGCCTGTATCGATTGCAATTTTTTTCGTTGCGTTCATTTGCTGGCTTTGATTTTTGCGCGCAGCGCATCAAAAGATTCGCTGGTGCGATTAATCCCTTTGACCACATAACCGGCGTTGGTGATTTCTGTTTTGATAGTTTCATCCAGAATGTCCTGGCCTTCTTTTAACGCGACGAGTGCCACTTTTTTGTCGAGGCTGACAAACACTTTTTCCGTCGCGGCCTGCGCTTTCATTTTTTTCTCCACACCCTGCGCGCAGAACGCGCACACGAGTCCGTCGAGCTCCACCTGAATGGTTTGCTGCGCGGCAAATGCGCTCGGTGTTATTAATAAAGTTACCACGCCGCATAAGATTACGGACTGCAACAAAGCGACCCGTTTATTCTGCATTACGTTTAATATTTTCATGATGTTCTCCAAAATAAAATCAATAATTAATCATCAACATCAGCTGTGACTTGCGGCGTTCGTTCATGCCGAGTTCAACCCAGATGTTGCCTTTGAAGAGCCGCAAAAACGCGCCGCCTTCGGTTTTATCATCCATGCCGCGCGATTTTTTCACCTGCGCGATAAACCATATTGCCAGATCATCGTAGTCATGCGCGACGGGCGAGAAGCCGATTTGAAACGTATCGAAGCGATCAAAATATCGCGAGCTTGCCTGCGTATCGATTTTGAGCGACGTATAAAATTGCCGTGTTTCATAGTCGCCTTGCATCGCTATTCGTCGCGCGCTCACTCGCTCATCGATGTTTCCACTCATATGCTGTTCGCGAACATTCGCCTCGCCCAATCCACCCGACACAAACAGATTGGCTTGTGCGTTGGGCATGTTCCAGCGTTTTAACAAAAAATTAATTTGCGCATAAGCAGCGTCGTGGTGCTTGGTTTTGTCATCGCTTTGCATGAGCGATGTGCTCGCGCCAAGTGAAAACCAAACCTTCGGTGCATAAAAAAGATTGGTCTCCAGCATGTTGCGATCACGCTCATGCATGAACGTCGTACCATCTGCGAATGAAATCGGTTTCGCGAATACCGATGTGGCACTCGCAGCAATCATCACCGTCATCAGGCGGACGGGAAAAAACTTCAGGAATAAATTTAGCACTTTCATATTGCCCTCCGAGAAAATGTTTCGCCGAACCAACAAGGCTCGTGCGATCTTTCAACGTGGAGGACGAATCAAATGCGCAAGCAGCAGTGCGTGATGGCGAGCGGCGGCCCGAGCGTGTGGCTGAGGCCAGGCGCTGCTTCAGGCGAGGAAACGGGCGTTTCAATAAGCGGCGGAGTCGTCACCATAAAGGCGGCCACAAATGCGATTGGCGGCTCGGCAAACGCATCGCCTACTGTGCGCTCAGCACTAGTGCAATGCGCTTTGCACAACGCAGCACGTGCGGTGCTGCTGTCGCGCCACTGGTGGCAGGGCATTACATCCACATCCAATGACTCTGTTTGCTCTTCCGAGGCAGCAGCAGTCACCGAGCGTAACATCATCGGACACGCATAGGCGGCCACTGCAAGCTGCGTGAAAAGCAGGCTTGCGATCAGTATTAACGCAGAAAAGATTTGATGTCGGCGATTCATGTGGGAAATATTACACTTAGTTCCATGTTTGGACGCAATGAATGCCGAACAGTTCAAATGCAGCGCATTACACTGAACTAAATAGACTGAACTAAATAGACTAAACTACACAGCCCAGCAATAAAAACTCTAATATCGGCGGGCATCACGACACATTTTCGCCTCAAGATGCTCGCCAATGCTAGTGTTTGAATCTAGAAATGCTCCGCCTAAGCACGCGGCGATTTCATTTTCGGGCGATAAAAGCAATGGAGCTTTCAACGCTGTCATTGACGATTACATCGCCGCTGCTGTCGTAGGCTGCAGCATTTGCCTTAAAGCCCAGCGCCTCAATTTGGCGACGCTGATTATGCAAGCTGATGTAGTAGAGCATCACGCCGTAATCGTGGCACACGTCGTTGATCATTGAAAATTCCGGCGTGCGTATATCGTGCTGTGCGAAGCGGTGTCGGTTGCGTACGCGCAACAGCGTACTGCGCAGAAAGCGTGCTGATCGCACCGCCAAGCGCGCTGGATTTTTTGAAAATTCAAACTCAGGAAACTGAAAACCGGCCGTATGATCCGGGCAATTTTGATTATGTGTTGAAAATAAAAAAACACCGCCAGATTGCAGCACGCGATAAATCTCCGCCAATATTTTGAGGCGATCATCATGCGAAACCATGCCAATACCGTTGCAGCTAAACATCACCAAAAAAATCGAGCCATCCGCAATATCGCTTAGCTGGCGCGCGTCCGCGTGCGCAAAGCGAACACCAGGATAGCGCTGCCTGCACGCGGCCAACATTTCCGGACTATTATCAATGCCCAGATAATCGTCACTCACCTCGCGCAACGCCGTCACGGTACGACCACCACCGACACCAATATCGAGCAACGATTTACCGTGCGCCAGCGTCTTTACTTTGTTGAGCGAGGCACGCTCAGCGAGGGTTAATTGATCGTGTCTTGAATATTGGGCGACAGCGGCAGTTGATCGCATCGCCCCCATATTTATTTTATTTATTCTGTGCGACATCGGCTCTTTCGGAACGCAAATAAAATTAAACAACGTAAATTAATTTTTCCCGATGCCGCATTACTTGTCTATGCGCTATTTCACATATTCATACAAAGGTTTGCCCTTGTCCACCACATGCACTGTAAACAGCTTCAATGATTTGTCGCCAACGACTTTGTAGCCACCGTGGGCAATATCGCGCAAATTCAGAATCGGTGAACCAGTCTCAAGGGCGACCGGTTCTTTTCCCGGATATTGAACCTTGGCACCTTGCAGGATATAACCACTCTCAACACCGTGATGAGTGTGACGTCCCACTTCATCGCCGACTTTAAATTCGACGATGGAACTGATGACTTCCATACCCGGTGCGCCGGATAAATCAGCGCGTTTTAATTCTGAGCGGCCGGGTGAATCTTGTGCGGTGGCGGAAAGTAAGCCCACAAACATGGCGCAACACGCGGCAGCTTTCAACATGACTCTGATGGGACGCATATTATTTCTCCTCAATATTAATGAATAGATAACGCATATTTATTCTGCGCGACATCATCATTTCATGCAAGAAAAATGCATGCAACTATTTTGCTTTGCGTTCCAGCGGCACACGATCCAGCACGTCGCCCCACATTTGTTTCCACGGCGGCCAATCGTGGCCGCCGGGTGCGGCGAGCAATTGATCGGGCGGCAAAATCGTGCCGATCAGCTGGCGAAATTGATCCAAACCATCTTTGCTGCCGTAACCAATGTAGAGTCTGGGACGTTTCATGTTGGGGTCTGCATAGCCGCGCAGCCACAGCAACAAATCGCGTTCATAGTCATCCGGTTTCAACGGCAATTCAGGTTTCCAGCGCGCGAGACCACCTGCATCAATGATCTCATTTAACACACCGTTGGAGCTTATATACGGTGCAATCGCAATCACACCCTCAATCTCGTCCGGAAAGATTCGCGCGTACATGAGCGAGCCAAAACCGCCGAGTGAAATCCCGGCGAGCCAGATGGATTTGTAGCCCTTCGCCCGTGCCGGTTCGATAATGTCAGTGCGAATGCGCACATCGAACGTGCGTTTCAAAAAATAGCCCATATGCGAATCGATGACCATCACATCAGCATCGATATTGCGCGTACGAACCTGCTCGATAAATCCTTCCTTCACAATATCGGCAGGCACTTCCTGCGCACCAGGCAAAAAAACGATCAAGGTTTTGGCGCGCTCGGTTACGGAGGCTGGTAATGAGATCGAATCCATCGGCACTTTGGTCGCACGCGGAAATACGCATCCGGATAATGTAAAGCACAACATGACCGCAAGTAATCTGAACAGCATCAACCGATCCTTTTTAGTATAAAAATATTTTTAACCGAAAGGCTGCACGCCAATCCAGCGGCCGTGCAGATGAAACGCAAATGCTGCCCATGCGACGATACCGAACACAATCGCCATCACGTCACGCCAGGCCCTCACTGTGGTGTACAACGTCCCTGTTGCGCGATCACGCTGCCGCGCGGCGCGAAAACTGAATACCGCCCACACCAAAAACGCGCCAAATAAAACAACATCATGCAATCGCCCGTTTGCCAGTAAGTGCGCGAACGCCCAAAGCTTGACGCCCAACACCATCGGATGTTTCAGTTTGGCGCGGATATGCGTGCCCGGAATTTGCGATGCTGCAATCATGATGAATGCGGGCAGCGTTAAAAGTGCCGCGAGATGGCGCGTCCAGGTTGGCGAATTCCACAAAATAACGGGCGTTTCACGCGCTACGCCGAAACCATAAATAATGAGCACAAAACCTGCTAACGAGATGATGGAATAAATTCCCTTCCAGCCGTTAGCACCGATTTTGGTAATCAGTTGAGTGCGTGTGTTGTCAGCGAATATGCGCGAAGAATGTATGCCCAAAAACAAGACAACGCCGATAACTAACAAGGTCATAAATACTCCAAATTTTTAATAATGCAACATCATAGCGGCAGTTGCTTTGGCGCGCTATCGTGTACCGAAACTGTCAACCCGGAATCGTTACAGCTCGTTATAAGCAGTTATGAAGTCTCGTGTGGTTTCGTAAACGGCATTCGCGGCATGACGTTAATTAAACTGTATGTATAGAGCGTTCGACACAACACGGTTCTCACCATTTCAGCATCATTAAAGCTGCATTTTTTCAGGAGAGAAATTATGATAATCCGCAAAACAATTTTGTCCTTGTTGGTCGCGGCCGGAACGCTGGGCGCGGTTGCGATACCGACCATTACTGAAGCGCATTCGATTGTTCGCGTTTATGTTGCTCCGCCCCCGTTACGCTATGAAGTCGTGCCGCAACCACGCTATGGCCATGTATGGACGCCAGGGTACTGGGACTGGCGTAATCACCATCGCCACGGATATCGCCACGTGTGGGTTAACGGCTACTGGGTCGGCGAGCGACGTGGCTATTATTACCAACCGCATCGCTGGGTGCAAAGTGATGGCTATTGGTATTCTGAGCGTGCTCGCTGGGATCGTGAAGGTGATGGCGTGCCTAATCAACATGATCGTTATCCAAACAATCCCTATCGTCGCTAACGGCAAACTTGAATTCTTGAATCTTTGAATTCTTTAGCACTGAACCCTTCCCACCTTGGAAAGGGTTTTTTGTTAGACCATAAAGCCCAAATTGGATGTCGAGAAATTGCCAATATTGGGCAACACCAAGCTCAGATTGGAATCGCTCACACCAAACCAGCGCGCCATCGTTGCGGCGTACTGGTCAACCGAGGTCGTTGGCAGCAAACGTCCGCTACCCACTTCATCATTGTTGTTTAGCCCCATGATCGGGAAGGTACCGTAATAATTACGGCCTTTCACCGCACCACCGACTACAAAGTGATGCGAGCCCCAGCCATGATCAGAGCCGTCGCCGTTACTGGTCAAAGTGCGACCAAAATCGGAAGCCGTAAATGCGGTGACGTTATTCGATAACCCTAGCGTGACCATATTGTCGTAAAAATAGGCGAGTGCGCCTGCGACTTGCGCGTGTAATCCG
>JANXWW010000333.1 GCA_025350945.1 Burkholderiales bacterium | reverse complement strand
TATGTACAGGCCATTGAAGATTTTTATTTGCCCGATGCAACCATGCAAGAAAACCAGTCGCCGCCGCGCGCGGGCCGTGATGTGCTCGCCGCACACGAACGCGCTGCGCTCACGCGCGTGCAGTCAATTCGCACCACGCTTGCTGAGGTGCTGGCAAATGAAAATGATCGCGTTGTGATTCATTGGGTGTTTGAAATTACTGACCGTGCGGGAAAGATGCGAACACTTGATGAGCTTGCCGTTCAAGCATGGCGCGACGAGAAAATTATTCGCGAGCAGTTCTATTACGATCCGGCGCAGCTTAAAACTTAATACGCATCTATTGGATAAACGCGCGTTCAATTATCTTTGCCGCCGGAACATCCGCCGCCAATGTGCCGAACTGGAACGCGCGCCGATTGCCCAGACGTGATCAGAAAAAAATATCGGCAGTATCGCGTGCTACTGCGTGCTGCAGCGCGAGGTCGGTTTGATAGGCGTTGTAATTTTCAAGCGGTGTGGCTTGATTGCTCACGCCGTGAGTGGAAAACCCTGAGTGTGTAGACGGGCTTTTCGTGGCGGTAGCGTCAAAGATTAACGTTAATTTACCAATAATACTGAAGCCGCCTGCCTCAGCTCCAACGAACCTCAGCTCCAACGAACCCCGCAAACCTTGTGCACAGAACGCGCCAGAATTTGCGGCGGAGAAATAGTGACTTTGAAGAAGGTATTGCTGGTCACAATTACGCCTTCTAGCTGGTGCTGTGAACCCAATCGTAGCGTCAAACGCTACTTCAAGTATCGACTTTCGCTACTCCACCTAGTTTCGCTTGGCCTTGCCGCGCAAATTCGTGCACATTCTGTGTGCAGGCATGTGCCTGCAAACGAAAGCCTTATATGAGTCCAGCACTCTCAAGCCGCGCATCACTGTTGATGGCGATTCCATTATCGCTATCACTGGCAGGTTGTTATGTCATCCCACTCGATCACCAAGGCCGACCATCAAACGTCGCCTATGCACCCGTGCCCGCGCCGTATCCAATCGCGCCGCCTGCGCCGTCACAAATCAATCTGGTCGCACGACTTTATCCGGCCAATGATACCGCTGCATCTACGGGCGTGCTGATCGGCCAAGTCGTTAATAATCTCAACGGGCGCGGCACGTTTACCGTCAACGCGGGCGGTGAAAGTTTCTCGGGTGAGGCCACCCGTAGCGGGCAAGGCGCTATCCAAGGCAACGCAAATGCGGCTGGTTCGCGCGGCGGTTATGTGCGTTGCGCCTATACGATGAATACGACCAGCCAAGGCAGTGGCGAATGCACGTTCTCAGGTGGCGGACGCTACACCATGCATTTGAGTGGCTGATTTTTTCTGGTTAAAAGAATTTGAAACTCTTTAACCAGCGCGGCGATTAAAGCATTTTTACTTTAATCGCCGCTTCCACGTTGGCGTTCGCTATTTCAAAAACATCCGATACGCCGGATTATCTGTTTCATCAACATACTCATAACCCAGCGTTTTCAAAAACTTCGCAAACGCTGCGCGCTCGTTTTTTGGAATTTGCAGGCCAACCAAGATGCGGCCCACATCTGCGCCATGATTGCGATAGTGAAACAAACTGATGTTCCAATTCGGGCTCATTTGGTTAAGGAATCGCATCAAGGCACCGGGGCGTTCGGGGAATTCAAAACGATAAATCGATTCTTCACGCGCCAGTGCGGAGCGTCCGCCGACCAGATGGCGCACATGTAATTTCGCCATTTCATCATCGGTTAAATCGAGCGTGTCGAAACCTTGTTTGTTGAAATGTGCGACCAGTTTTTTTGCCTCGTCTGAGCTATGAATTTGCACGCCGACGAACAGATGCGCCACTTTCGCATCAGCAATCCGGTAATTGAATTCAGTCACATTGCGTGGCCCGACCAATTCGCAAAAACGCCGAAAGCTGCCGCGCGTTTCCGGCACCGTGACGGCAAGTAGTGCTTCATGATGTTCACCCACCTGCGCGCGCTCGGCCACGAAACGCAAGCGATCAAAATTCATATTCGCGCCACAACAAATCGCAACAAACGTTTTATCTTTTGCTTTTTCACGCGCGGCGTAAAGTTTGATGCCCGCCAGCGCGAGGCCGCCCGAAGGCTCCATCACCGAGCGCGTGTCCTGATAAATATCCTTGATCGCCGCACAAATTTCGTCCGTCGTCACCAGCACAATTTCATCAACCAATTCTTTGGCCAGGCGAAACGTTTCCTCACCGACTTGCTTGACCGCCACGCCGTCGGCAAATAAATTTACGTGCGAAAGGGTTATGCGTTTATTGGCTTTTATTGATTGATACATCGCGTTCGAGTCTGTCGGCTGCACGCCAATAATTTTGGTTTTCGGCGAGAGCGCTTTAACGTAAGCCGCGACGCCCGCGATCAAACCACCACCGCCAATTGGCACAAACACCGCGTCAATCGGATGTTGATGCTGCCGCAAAATTTCCATGCCAATCGTGCCTTGGCCGGCGATGACGAGCGGATCGTCGTAGGGATGCACATACGTTAATTTTTTCGAGCTGCCCAGTTTGTTCGCGTATTCACTCGCCTCATGATAGCTATCCCCATGCAGCACAACATGCGCACCGCGCCGGACGACCGCATCCACCTTGATCTTTGGCGTTGTCACCGGCATCACAATCGTGGCCTTACAATTGAGCTTTTGCGCAGCCAGTGCCACCCCTTGCGCATGATTGCCTGCACTCGCGCAAATGACGCCACGCTTTAACTCTGCCGGGCTTAAGTGCGCCATTTTGTTATACGCGCCGCGCAGTTTGAATGAAAACACGGGCTGCAGATCTTCGCGTTTCAGCAATATGCGGTTGCTGAGCGTGTGCGATATGCCGACGGCAATTTCCAACGGGCTTTCGATGGCGACATCGTAGACGCGCGCCGTCAAAATCCGTTTTAGGTAATCCTCTTTCACGTCAATCCTTTTTTGTTTTTTCTATTTGAATAACGCACCAATTTAGCAGGAAATTCGCTATGCTTGACGATCTGTCCCAACATGCACCTTTGCTGAATTTTCATGAATGAAATAATGGATCAAAACGCACTCAAACTCGCCGCCGCCAAACTCGCGCTCGATTACGTTGAAGATAGCGCGATCATCGGTGTTGGCACCGGCTCAACGATTAATTTTTTTATTGCGGAATTAATCCGCACCCAAGCGCGCATCAAGGCGGCCGTTTCCAGCTCTGTGGCCAGTAGCGATTTGTTGCGCGCGGGCGGATTTGACGTAATTGAATTAAACGATGCGGGGCCGTTATCCATTTATGTCGATGGTGCAGATGAAATCACCCGCGACCTCGCGATGATCAAAGGTGGCGGCGCGGCGTTAACGCGTGAAAAAATTGTGGCGGCGGCGAGTGAAAAATTTATCTGCATTGCTGATGAATCAAAACGTGTCGATGTGCTGGGCAAATTTGCGTTGCCGATTGAAGTGATTCCGATGGCGCGCAGCTTTGTAGCACGTGAATTGGTGAAACTGGGCGGACATCCGGAGTGGCGGATGCGCGAGGGCAAAGCTGTGGTCACTGATAACGGCAACTGGATTTTGGATGTGCGCGGCATGACGATTACCAATCCGGTCGAGCTGGAAACAACGATTAACCAGATCGCGGGCGTGGTGGCGAATGGTTTGTTCGCGCGACGTGGTGCGGATGTGCTTTTGCTGGCAAGTAAAAACGGCGTGGAGTGCATCTTGCGCACGCCATAGTACAAAACGTAAACTCAGATCAAGTCACATTTTTGTCATACTGCAAGCCTAGAATTAAGTAATTACGTAACACACAATCTCTATTTATTTGAAAAACAAGATGGCTAACGAACATATTTCCAAAAAATTTGATGCTGAACTTGAGGGCGTGCGCTCGCGCGTGCTGCAAATGGGCGGCTTGGTTGAGCAGCAAATCAGCCGCGCGATGGAGTGTCTGGCGCTGGGCGATATGGCGATGGCCGATCAGGTGATTGCGGACGATCATCGCGTCAATGCGCTCGAAGTCGGCATTGATGATGATTGTGTACACATCATTGCGAAACGCCAACCGGCGGCGGGCGATTTACGCATGATTATGGCGGTGGTTAAAACCATTACCGATCTGGAACGCATCGGCGATGAAGCACAAAAAATTGCGCGCATGGCCAAGCTGATTCACGCGCAGGATCGTCGTCTCTCAACGAGATTTGTTGAGGTTCGTTACGCCAGCGAAGTCGCACTCGAAATGTTGAACACCGCACTCGATGCGTTCGCGCGACTCGATATTTCTGCGGCCGCCAAAGTGGTGAAACAGGATCAGATTGTGGATGAACAATTCCGCGCGATTTTGCGGCAGCTCGTCACCTTCATGATGGAAGATCCGCGCACGATTTCAGCGGCGATTGATGTTTTGTTTATTGCGAAGGCCATTGAGCGGATCGGCGATCATGCAAAAAACATGTCGGAATATGTGGTGTATCTGGTGAAGGGTAAAGACGTGCGACACATCACAGCGGAAGAATTTGAGCGCGAGACTTCTTCGCTGGATTAATTTTAATATTCAAAAAAAACGCCGCGCGGTTGATACCCGCGCGGTGTTTTTATTTTGTAAATACTATTTTTATACCGTTTTTATGAAGGATGAACAATCCGCCCATTCACCAGTGTGTGCGTTACTTTGCCCTGCAATTCGCGCCCTAAATACGGGGTATTTTTTCCTTGGCTAACTAAGGTCTGTGCAGTCACCACCCAAAATGCCTGCGGGTTAAAAATGCACACATCCGCAGGGGCGCCGATTTGAAATTGCCCAACAGACAAGCCCAGTAATTTCGCCGGATCAGACGTAATTTTCTTCAGCGCTTTCGGTAACGGCACATTGGCCTGCTCAGCCCATTTGAGCGTGAGCGATAACAGCGTTTCCAACGCGGTGGAACCCGGCTCGGCTTCACCAAACGGCACATGCTTGGCATCATCATCGACCGGCGTATGGTCGGAGCAAATCGCATCAATGGTGCCATCTATGGCGCCACGCGATAACGCATCACGATCTTTCAAACCGCGCAGTGGCGGCGTGAAACGATATTGCGAATCGAAGTAGCCAATGTCGTGATCCGTCAACAACAAGTGATGAATGCCGACGTCACATGTCAGCAGCAAATTGTCCGCCTTCGCGCGGCGCACGAGCTCAACACCGGCGGCACTCGATAGCCTCGCCAAATGCACCTTGGCACCGGACTCGCGCATCAGCGTGGTGATAGTGGAAATCGCAACCGTCTCCGCACTCGCCGGAATACCCGCGAGCCCAAGGCGGGACGCAACTTCGCCATCGTGGGCAATGCCATCGCGTGCAAGGTAGGCATCCTGCGGGCGCAGCCACACAGTGTAGCCATAGGTCGCCGCGTATTGCATCGCGCGAAACAAAACCATCGTGTCCACAATCGGCTGATCCGCTTGAAAAAATCCGATGCAACCCGCCTCGGTCAGCTCCATCATTTCGGTGAGTTTTTCACCCTTTAAGCCGAGTGTGAGCGCACCCAGCGGATACACGCGCGCCTGATCGGCCATCTTCGCGCGGCGCGTCAACATTTCCACCAGGCCAGGCTCGTCCAGCACCGGGTCGGTATCGGGCGGGCAGACGAGTGTGGTCACCCCACCTGCCACGGCGGCGCGCATTTCGCTTTCGAGGGTGGCGCGATATTCGAGGCCCGGCTCACGCAAACGTGCGCTCAAATCCACCAGGCCGGGGCAAATTATTTTGCCTGCGGCATCAATCACCTTGTCGGCCTGAAACCCTTCCGGTGCCGCGCCAGTACTGGCGATAGCACCTTGGTCGATATACAACGCCGCGTTTTCATTGCGATTGGTTGCGGGGTCAATTAAGCGTGCATTCTTGATTTCAATTTTCATATTAATTGCCCGTCACCATCGCCATCACCGCCATGCGCACCGCAATACCGAACGTCACCTGCGGCAAAATCACACTCTGCATGCCGTCGGCAATACC
>JANXWW010000248.1 GCA_025350945.1 Burkholderiales bacterium | reverse complement strand
GCCGCGACGATCCGGAAACGCGTTGAGAAAAGGAATTTGATGCACTTGCTGGAATCCCGTGAGTTGCCGGCTGCTGCCAATTCCCGCCGGCCCGTACCACATCATGTGCGGATGCCAGAAGCGCTCCATCGCCATGCTGGCGAGTGTCTTGCCGTCATACTCCATCAGTCCTTTAATCATCGCTTCAACCAGCTTAAGACTGGCATCACTTTCAAGCAACGGCGCAGAAATAATCATCACGCCGTTGCGCGTAGCCGGTCCTGGCACGCGATCCAGCGGCCCGCGGCTTTTCGGCAGCGCGGCAGGCCAGCAACCAGCTTGATACATGATGTCAAGAATATCCACGATCACATAAACCTCATGCACGCGGCCCGCCTCCATGCGACTAAATTCGCCATAACGAATATTTACCACGCCGCCGGTGGCGCGAATACCGAGCCAATCGTGTTTGAAGGTTGCGGTGTAATAGCCGGTCGCGCCGATCCACTTGCCGCCTTTGAAACTACCTGCCATCACGATGTCGTCGCGGCGTTCGAGATCGGGAAAAGAATGTAGAAATGGCAGCCAGAATTTTTCAACAACATTTGCAGCGCCGTGTTGTGCATTGATCGGATGCGGTCCATGCCACGCCACATCCGCGCTGTAGAGCTTGGTCAACGCGATGGGCCAGTGCGCCGAGGCCTGTTTATCAAGCAGCGACCACGTATTGAGATACGCCAGTTTTTCCGCCAGCAAATCTGCGGGTGAATGTTCACTCATTAAGTTGTCGTCATTATTGTTGGTTCACAAACTTGAGCGCAAGTAAAGCAAGATCCAAATAAAACGACCCGGCTGCCGTTGTGTAAACATCAGCAAACCGGGTCGGATGCTACCGCGTGAAATTAAAAAGTTTTGTACGTCACTTTCAAGCCCCATGTGCGCGGCGGTGCTACGCTCACTTGCAATGCGCCACCACCACCCCACACGAAGCGGTTAATCGTCTGCTTGTCCGTAAAATTATCGACAAAGAATTGCGCGGAGAGCTTTTTATTCACTTCCCAATTCACACGAAAATCGCCCTTGACGTATGCGCCCTGTTTTTCAATTTCCGCGTTGGTCGGTTGGCCATAAAACCCGCTGGAAAATGTCGCCACAATGGCTGGCGTAATTTTCCCGCCGTTCGCCAAGACAATTTCATAGCTGCCAAACAAAGAACCCGAATATTTGGGCGAATACGGCACGCGCTTGCCAGATAAATCACAACCAAACGCTACTGCGGGCTGCCCCGCACCGCCCGTGCCGGGAACCACGCCGCATGAATAACCGGGTGCGAAGACACGACGCTGACCTGCAGGTGCAATAGTGACGCCATTTACCACTGTAGCTGCCGTTTGTGTTGGATCCGCCACCAGGATTGATGTGCCGAATGGCAACGCGACATCTGGGAAGCTCGTGTATTTCGCATCGAGTAAAGATAACGTTCCGCCTAGCGAGAGTTCATCCGTGGCTAGCCATTCAGCTTCAACCTCCAAGCCCTTGGATTTGGCCTTGGCTGCGTTAAAAATCACCGAGATGGTTGATGCACCAATCGGCACTTGCCGCTGCTCTTGCAGATTCGTGTACTGGTTTTGAAACACTGCCGCATTTACTTGCACCGTGCCGCCCCAGAATCTGTTCTTCGTGCCGAGCTCCACCGCTTTCACTTCTTCGGGCAGGAAAGTGCGGACGGCCTCAAGCGCTTGACCAGAGTTAAATCCGCCTGAACGGAAACCGGTTGAATACGAAATGTAAAGCAATCTGTCTTTGGCTATTTTGTAATCAATTGCCGCGCGACCGGTCGATTTTGAAAAAGTTTTTTCGTCATACGTGCCGCCCAGCAAAATGCTCGGATTTGCCGGATCGCAATAAAACCCGGGGCCGCGTGCAGGAACACAATTGGAGGTTCCGGCGGTGCCGTAAGCCGAATCAGGCGGCAATGGCGTGGTGAGCGTGACCAGCGTGCCATCCGGTATGCCGGTGGTGGGATTGCGCGGCGCGATCGAGTTGGTATTGGCGAATTTGAAATTCTTTTTATCTTCCGTGTAGCGGCCGCCGAGTGTGAACGATAGCTGCTCATTTAATTTCCACGTGCCCTGTGCATACAAGGCATTCGATTCCGTTTCAGCGATGGGATCATCAAAAAAACTCGCGCCATTTTGCGCCAGACTAAGCGGCGCGCCCAGCGCACCGGAACGAATCGTGCGCGGTAGTTGCACGCTATAAAGCGTGCCGCGCAGATTGTCCTTGAAATAGTAATAACCCGCCACGTAGCTCAATGGCCCAGAACCTTCTGAAATAATTTGCAGCTCTTGCGAGAAAGTTCTGGCTTTGGTGGTTTGTACGTCAACCGCGATGGTCGAGGCCGACATGTCCGAATCTGATGAGCGTGTGGTCTTGAAATCCGCATAGCCTGTGATTGATTTCAAACTGAACGCATCAAACCGATAGGCCATATCCAGCGCTACACTCTGATCACGCGTTTTTTGCGATGTCTGAAAATCGGTATCGATACGATAACCATCGCCCGGTTTATAAATTGGAATACCTTGATCAACACCAGTACCAATCGCACTGGTGCCCGTGCCCGCGCCTGCACCCACCGTGCGCACGCAGTCAATGACACCATCGCGATTGCCGGGCCGGACATTAAGAATGACCAGTGACGAATTGAATAACTGTTGGCAGGATGCACGATCATAGTAAGTGCCTGCCTGCTTGTAGCCGAATGCAGATCCGCCGTTACCACCTTGATCAGTGTAGTCGGCGCGAAACGTGGCTTCGAAGCGAGAGTCTGGTTTGAATCTAGCTGATGCGCGCACGTATTTCAAATCTTGATCAAACAAATTTGCGGCACCATTAAAATCATTTTTGACATAGCCCTCAGCCTGATCCACAGTTGCAGCAAATCGAACCGCAAACGTAGGATTAACCGGCACATTCAACATGGTTTCAACGCGAACTTTATCAAATCTGCCGTAGAGCAAGCTGGCCGAACCCTGAAAGTCGTTGAATACCGGCGCATTGGTGACAATCGAGATATTGCCGCCAAATGTATTGCGACCATACAACGTGCCTTGCGGGCCGCGCTGAATTTCGACCCGCGACAAGTCCACAAAGCCTGCCAGCGCCTGCTGCGCGCGCGACTTGTAAATGCCGTCAACAAAAAATCCGATCGTCGTGTCGCCATTGACGGCAACGTTTTCTGTACGCACACCGCGCATTGC
>JANXWW010000012.1 GCA_025350945.1 Burkholderiales bacterium | reverse complement strand
AGCTTTTGGCTGAAACCGAGGTTCAGATTTGCCAGCGCATCGCCCAACACGGCGGCACTCATGCGCGCCACCGGCCAGAGATGGAGTACAAAGGCTCAAACACCCATTCGAATAACGAGCGTCGATCCATCAGAATATTGGCATCGACCAACATGCCCGATTGCAGCGGCTGCTCTTTGCCGTAGGCGGTCACGGTCTGCTTGGCGATCAGCACCGTGGCGACGTAATATAACTCACCTTGTTGAGAGGGGAATGGTAGCTCCGCTGAGGCCACC
This sequence comes from Burkholderiales bacterium, assembly GCA_025350945.1. Lineage (GTDB taxonomy): Bacteria > Pseudomonadota > Gammaproteobacteria > Burkholderiales > Usitatibacteraceae > UKL13-2. The sequence goes on along the minus strand of JANXWW010000012.1, from coordinate 4,259 downwards.
GCCGTGCGCGACATGCGCAACACCCGACCTTCGTGGGTGCCGAATTTCTGATACGGAAAAGCCTGATATTGCAGCAGCGTGATAGCACCTTCACGCACAAAGCCAGCTGAGCGCGCGGGGATGTACAAGTCGGCCTGTAACTGTGAGCCCTGCGGGATAATGCTCAACAGCGGCTGGCCCGCCAGCGCCAGCTTGCCCGTATCGGCGGCCAGGGCGGTGACGATACCGCTCTGCGGCGCGGTCAGCATCGTTTCGCGGCGGGATTCGACTTCGATGCGGTCTTGCTCCAGCGAGGCAAGATTTTTATTGATTTGCGAAAGCTCATTCTCGCGCTTGAGCGGCAGTGCTTTGGCATCGGCGTCAATCGCGGCCAGATCGCGCAGCAGTACCGTGCGGCCGCGCTTGAGATTTTCCAGATTGCTCAAATCCACCAGCCGCTCCTGCTCTTTTTGCTGCAAGGCCAGATCAGAAATAAATTTCTCCTGATTCAATCGGCGCTGCGTGGCGAGAATAGTGTCGGTGATGCGCAGTCGTTGCTGTTGTATGTCGATATTGCGATCCACCTGCGCAAGCTCCGCGCGGGTATTGGCCGCGCGATCACTCAGCGCGCGTGCCTGCTGCGCATAGAGTGTGGCGAGCTTGTCCTGATCCTGATTGAGCAGCGCACGGCGCGCCGATAACTGTTTGGCAATTTCGGCCTGCGCATCGCCATTGGCCGTGGCGCGCTCGGTATTAAGCACAGCGAGAATCTCGCCCTTGTTCACCGATTGACCTTCGCGCACACGCAACGCCGAGACAATGCCCGCCTGCTGCGGCGCAACCTTGATGACCCCAGCGTTCGGCACGATGTAGCCAATCGCTTTGGCCTTGCGCGTGTATTCACCCCAGAACAGATAGCCGAGCATCACCACCACAATCAGCGCAGTCACAACGGTGAGGAAAGCGAATGAGGTGGGACGGATTAATACGATCTCGCCGAGCCAGGTGTTGCGCTTGGCGGCGAAGACTTCTTCTCTGAATAATGTAGACATGCTGTTCCTATCAAAATAGGTATCAACGTTTGTCAAAATAAAAGTGCCGCCATAATAGTCGTGGCGGCACTTTTAGATTGCAGGGCTAAATTACGGGATATCTCTGGATGGAGCATAAGCGCCGTTTCGACGCATTGCATCTTCGACTTGCCTCAGCCATTCCATAAATTCATAGTCCGATTGTGCATCACCGCCTGAAACTTGCTGTATTTCACCTGCGTTAAGCATCTTCATGTTTTTCCCTTTTCAAGTTGATTGATAAGTTGGTCATCATTCGATTTGCGCAACCTCAAATGACACCGCCATCATGCTCATTCGCGATTACACGGGCAATACTCCGTTCGGCGTATCGACAGCGAAGCAGTGCCGCCAATACTATTTGTGGGCTGCTATGTGGCAGTAATTTTTTAGGAGTTTGAAATGCGTACATTAACGATGAATGAAGTGCAAGATGTGAGTGGTGGCACAATTTATGAACTTGGCTATACCCTTGGGACGTGGGCAAGTGCTGTTGTTGATTTTTTGACGCCAGCGCCACAATTCTGTGTGTTCAGCGCATTTACATAATCAGATTATTACTTACACCATAGTTACCAACTTAGGAGAAACAACATGAAAGAACTGACATTTGTAGAAGCTGATATGGTTTCAGGTGGGAACCCACTTGCTCTTATTGGATTGGCGGTCGGGATTATATATAGTGCCGATAAGTTGCAGGATTTTGCTGCAGGTTTCATTGCGGGTTTTTTGGATAACCCAAAAAATCCGTAGAACTTGATTAATTGGCCAGTCTTCAAAAAAGCACTGGCCAATTAAGTTAGTTCTCCTGGCTCACCCTTGTCCTGATCTAATTTTTGGAAGAGAGACACTTTATGTGGATTGAAAAACTGATTCTTACTGTCGTTGGATTGGTGTGTAGCTTGTTGGTTATGATTACTCTCCAGCCAATTTTTGACAATGCGTGTAAAGACTCCTGTACCTCTCCAACCATGTCGGCAATAGTGCTGATTATTTCTATTGCAGCAAGTCTTGCTTTAATTTGGTTAGTGCGCTGGAAATCAGCAGATAATCTCAAAGGTAAATGTTATTTTTATTTCGCAATATTATTTTTGGTTGCGGGACTCATCGGCGTTGTATTTATGCCGCATAGCCGTTCAGTCGGAAGCTTAAATATATTGCTTGCGGTTATTTTCTATATGGTCAGCATGAAATCAATTAATTCGCGACAAGACGAGCTGTAAAGCGAAAATCGATTCGCAATATTTATTGCTTTTGTTGTAATTTCCTCTCGCTGGTTGGTTTGAATATTGGTTGGCTAGCTTGCATCCAACAACGCCAACGCCGTCCGGTTCACCGCCCCCGCCTTTGCCAGCGCTTTGTGAATCTGCGTTTTGATCGTGTATTCACTCTTGCCTAGAATCTGCGCGATTTCATAATTGGTTTTGCCGAATTTGAGCCAGTGGATGATTTCTTTTTCGGCAAGTGACAAGGCTTGCACGATCTTTAGTTTGTCCGTGCGCGTGAGTGCCGCCGACTGCGCCTCTGCCAGCGCAACACGCGCCCATGTTTCGGTGAGCGTGGCCAATAAATCTTCGCCAATTTTGGCAGCGACCAATTCAGCCGATGTTACCGTCGGCATTTATAATCAACACGGAAATTTCTTCTACGAGACTCGTATTGAAAAAATCAAATCCTGCAAATTGGCGATCAATCAATGTTCTTCCAAAACGACAAGAAGCCGACTCGTGGGCATTAAAGTCAGGTCGTCATCCGGTTGAAAATATTGATGAGTCACGGTTAAAAAAAGAAATTCGAAGATGGAGCCCATATCAAGCAATACTCATTTCGGCGCCGAATCACTACCGCCTGTTGCCACTGGTAAGAATCGGAAGTGTTCGAAAGGTGGTAATCGCTAAGAACTATTTTTTGACTTACGCCATGGGTATAGTGTGGGCGATTCTGGCAGCAGCTGCGGCAATGCTTTCGTATGTAAAAGCCCGGCCAGCGACCGGCCTCGCATCGCTAGCGTGCGCGTTGGTGGCAGCCGCGCTGATGCTTGATGCGCGCAAAATACGTAGTTCATCTCATACACTTTTTGAGCGATCATTATTCATCGCCTGGCTTAGGGTGTCCCCGCGGAGCCAGATCGGGCTTATTGTTTGGGTTGTTCTGGTAGGCATTATCGGCATTACGCAACTCTGGTTAAATTCAACGCTTGGCGGCTGGGAGCCAGCGGCAGTCAAATATGGCGCGATTACCAAATCGATTAATGCAGGTGAATGGTGGCGACTCATAACGGGGCCGTATTTTCACTCAAGTGCGGTACATTTTGCCAGCAACACATTGATGGCGATTTGTATCGGCCCAATTGCACTTGCACTGATTGGCTGGAGAAGCATCATTGTTTTCATTCTGGCAAATGTTGTTGGGGCAATCGCCTTTCTTTTTTTTGGTAACGTTAAATTCGATGTCTACATGGGCATTTCCGCAGGTGTGCTCGCACTATTCAGCATGCTGTTCGCCATCGCCATTCGACATCCACGATTTTTGCCAAAGGGAATCGCGAATTTTTTTATCTTGATCGCGCTCGTCAGCACTTTGTTGAGTGAAGCAATATCGGCCTCCTCTGCCAGTTCTGCGCATATTGTCGGCATTCTGTTCGGCGTTACCGTTGGCATGACTCGGTTATTTTCGGGCCACAACATCAGGTGAGCTTAGTGCAGCGTGATGTAGCCAATCGCTTTGGCCATGCGCGTGTATTCGCCCCAGAAAAGATAGCCGAGCATCACCACAACGAGCAGCGCAGTCACAACGGTGAGGAAAGCGAATGAGGTGGGACGGATTAATACGATCTCGCCGAGCCAAGTGTTGCGCTTGGCGGCGAAGACTTCTTCTCTAAATAATGTAGACATGTGCCTCCCAAAAATGCAATCTTCAAAACAAACATGCCGCCACAAAAATATGGCGGCATGTTGAAATAGCTGCGGTGCAATTACGGCAAATCGGGCGCTGGAACGTAGTCATGCTGACGGCGCATGTAGTCGTCCATACGTCTCAAAAACTCTTCCAGCCTTTCTTGTGATTCACGATCGCCGCCTGACACCAGTTGCACTTCATTTGCGTTTAACATCTTCATGTTTGCTCCTGTTCAATGTTGGTTAATGAATTGATAATCATTCGAAATGTTTTACATCAAATGACATGCTCATCATGCCCATCCACGATCCG
>JANXWW010000241.1 GCA_025350945.1 Burkholderiales bacterium | reverse complement strand
GCGCTCGGCATTGGCTTACATGAAGGTTTTGATGCGGAACAATTGACTGAGTTCAAGGCCGATTTATACGTTGTGGGCAACGTGATGACGCGCGGCAAACCAGTGATTGAAGAAATTTTAAATCGCGGCTTGCCTTATATTTCCGGCCCACAGTGGCTGGGTGAAAATGTACTGCGCAATCGCTGGGTGCTGGCGGTGGCGGGCACCCATGGCAAAACGTCAACGTCCTCAATGCTGGCGTGGATACTGGATTACGCGGGTGTGGCACCGGGGTTTTTAATCGGTGGCATCGCGAAAAATTTCGGCATCTCAGCGCGTTCACCGATAGGTGATTCACCATTTTTTGTGATCGAAGCGGACGAATACGACACGGCGTTTTTTGATAAGCGTTCCAAATTTGTTCACTATTCGCCGCGCACGGCAGTACTCAATAATCTGGAATACGATCACGCCGATATTTTTCCGAATGTGGAAGCGATCCAAACGCAGTTTCATCATTTGGTGCGCACCATTCCCGCGAATGGTTTGATTATCGCGAATGGCGGCGACGCCAATCTTGACGTGGCCATCGCGAAAGGCTGCTGGACGCCAGTAGAAAAATTCGGGCCGGGTCATCAATGGGATTTCAAGCGTGGTGCGGAAGAAGGACAATTTGATGTGCTGCTGAATGGGCAAAAAAAAGGTGAAGTGGCATGGAGCCAGATCGGCACGCACAACACCATGAACGCGCTCGCAGCGATTGCGGCAGCGCGGCATGCGGGCGTGCCGACAAAAATTGCGCTTGAAGCGCTCAACCAATTCGAAGGTGTGGCGCGGCGCATGGAAGTGCGCGGCGTGATGGATGGCGTGACCGTCTATGACGATTTCGCGCATCATCCGACAGCGATTCAAACCACCGTTTCGGGATTGCGAAAGAAAGTGGGCAATGCGCGCATCATCGCCGTGCTCGAGCCACGTTCAAACACAATGAAACTCGGCGCGATGAATGCAGCACTTCCCGGTTCACTCAGCAATGCCGATATTGTTTTCGTTTACGCGAATAATTTGGGCTGGGATGCGGCAAAAACATTTGAGCAAATCGGCACCAAAACCGGCATCTTCAACGACTTGGATCAGATGGTCAAAACGATTTCAGAAATGGCGAAATCGGGTGACCACATTTTGGTGATGAGCAACGGTGGATTTGGCGGCGTGCATGGGAAAATTTTGCATGCATTGGCCATGCGGACGATGCAGAAAACGAGTTGAAAAATTTTAAAAATATCACCTTGTCGAATGCAGTTTCATCTGCATGTGAAATTTAAAAGTCTAGCACTGGTGCGGCGTTTGAAGCATTTTTGCTTCAAACGGCAAACGGGTTCTGGCACTTTAAAATCCTTCTAGCGAGCCATCGCTACGCTTATCGTAGCCACCCACGAGTGAACCATCTTTCGCCCGAATCAGCGCACCCGCGTGGCCGACACTTTCATCCCATTCGCTAAGCCATTCCACATCATGGCCGCGCGCGACTAAATTATTGAAAACAACTTCATCAAATCGACGCTCAATTTTCAGCGAATCCGATGGCGCGCCCCAGGTGCGACCGAGCAGCCAACGTGGCGCATCAATGGCAGCCTGCGGGCTCATGTTGAAATTGGCGATGCGCGTGAATACTGCGCACTGCGTTTGCGGCTGACCATCGCCGCCCATGGTGCCGTAGGGCATTACGCGCCCGTCGGCAAACAACATCATCGCTGGGTTCAGCGTGTGGAATGGTTTTTTACCGGGTTTCAATGCAAGTAGCGCATTCGGATCAAGCGAAAAACTGGCACCGCGATTTTGCCAATTGATACCGCTTTCGGCTAACACCACACCCGAGCCAAACTCGTGATAAATCGATTGGATAAACGACACTGCACGGCCTTCGTTATCGATTACGCCCATCCACACCGTGTCGGCGGGCTGCAGATTTTTCCCCCACGGCGCGGCTTGTTCACGACTGATTTTTTTAGCGAGTGCAGCCACGATATCGTCATCCAATAATGATTGCGGATGCACTTTCATGTGCACCGGATCGGTCACATATTTGTCGCGAATGCCGAACGCCTGCTTGGTGGCCTCTGCGCACAGATGAACGTAATCTGCACCGTGTGGGTCGAGATTATCCAGTCCCAATTTATCGAGAATGGCGAGTATCAAGAGAGAAACCACACCCTGCGTTGGTGGCGTCATGTTATAGAGCGTGCCGAGTGTGTGCGGGCGATTCAACGGCTCGCGAAACACTGCCTCGTGTTTGCGCAAATCATCAAACGAAATGAGTCCGCCGATTTTCGCAAAATCGCGCGCAATACTGTCGCCCACGTCCCCCGTATAAAAATCAGCGAGACCTTTTTTGGCGAGATGCTCAAGCGTTGTGGCGAGTCGCGGCATTTTGAAATTACTGGCAGCAGCAGGCGCGGCATCATTCACCAAAAACGATTCTGCAAAACCAGGCTGCGGTTTTAATTCACCCACTTTACTGCTGGTGCTGGCGTGTTGGCTATTGGTGACGACAATACCATCACGCGCATGACGAATCGCGTTTTCCAGAATTGCGGATAACGGCAATTTACCGCCCCACTGTTTTGAAATCATCAAGGCACTTTCCCAGCCGGAAATCGTGCCCGCAATGGTATTGGCCGCCAGCGGGCCACGAATCGGGATCGCATCATGACCTGTGGCCTTGTAAAAATCTAGTGTTGCCTGAGCACACGCCGCACCACAAGCATCAATCGCCACCGGTACCTTGCCGGGCTGATGAATCAACCAAAAAGCATCACCACCAATCGCGGTCATATGCGGGTACACCGCAGCGATGGTGGCCGCCGCACCCACCATCGCTTCAATCGCGTTACCACCTTCGCGGAGCAGGTTGAGGGCGGTCTTGGCGGCTTCATGATGTGGTGCTACGGCAATACCATTTTTATAAATTCTGTTCATGCGTTCCCCATATCGATAAATGATTATGCATGACGCGGAAGGTATAATTTAGCTCCCGCACTCCCTTAATTACACCGCCATTACACCGCCAAAATATGAATGTTTTTTACGAAGAAGACGGCGGTTTCAAAGTCGCGCATGTGATGTCTGACATCGTCACCTCGCTCCAGGTCGAGTCTGTCAGCGGCAAACGCAGCAAAATCAAATCGAATCAGGTGCTGCTCAAATTTGAATCCGCACTAGGCGATTTCATGCCTGCTGCTGAAAAGTTGTCCGCTGATATTGATGGTGATTTTTTATGGGAAGTCTGCGGCACAAGCGAATTCGGTTGTGAGGAATTGGCGAAAGATTATTTTGGTCATGCGCCATCGCCGATTGAATCGGCGGCGGCGATCAAGCTGCATGCCTCACCGATGTATTTTTACAAGCGCGGCAAAGGCCGCTACCAAGCTGCGCCTAAAGAAAATTTACAAGCGGCACTGGCCAGCATTGAGCGAAAAAAACGCGAAGTTGAACAGATGGCAAGCTGGGTCGCGCAATTGAAATCAGGCGTGATGCCCGAAGAAATGCGGCCACATTTGAGCATGTTGTTGTATAAGCCGGATCGCAATACGCTGCTGGTAAAAGCTTGTGAAGCGGCTGTTGCTGAAACCCAGATGCCGCTGCCAAAATTATTGTTCAATGCAGGCGCGTGGAGCGATCAGGCAAATGCGCAGCACGACTATCATTTGGGAAAATTTCTGGCGGATTATTTTCCGCGCGGCGTGGACTATCAGGGCGAAATTGATGCCGTCGCACCACTTGGTTTACCGCTCGCCAATGTCACCGCGTTCAGCATTGATGATGCGGCAACAACGGAAATTGATGATGCGTTTTCCATTACTCATGAGGCCGATGGGGCGATTGAAATCGGCATTCATATCGCCGCACCTGCGCTATTTTTTGATCGCGACAGCGCGCTCGAAAAACTCGCCGCCAACCGGCTTTCGACAGTCTATTTTCCCGGCCAAAAAATCACCATGCTGCCGACTGCCGCAGTGGAGCTTGCCACGCTCGCCGCTGGCCGCACCTGTCCGACGATCTCATTTTACGCACGCTTTACCGCGGATTCGCTTGATCTGATCTCAATGCGCTCGGCCATTGAGCAAGTGGCGATTCATCGCAATCTGCGCATTAATCAATTGGAAAAATATTTCCATGAAGAATCCATCATGGCCGATGTGGCCGATGGCGAATACGGAACCGAATTAACTCTGCTGTACAAAATTGCTAAAAAACTCGGCGCGCGACGCGGCAAGAATGAGGCCGATCAGGACAAGCTGGATTACAACTTCGATGTTGAAGACGGTCGCGTCACCATCACCACGCGCAAACGCGGCAGCCCGATTGATACGGTCGTGTCTGAATTTATGATTTTCGCCAATAGCGAGTGGGGGAAATTGCTGGCTGAAAATAATATCGCCGCGATTTATCGCGCGCAGCAAAATCAGAAAACCCGCATGACTACCGATGCGCTGCCACACGAGGGTTTGGGGGTGGCGCAATACGCGTGGTCATCTTCGCCACTGCGCCGCTATGTTGATTTGGTTAACCAGCGCCAACTGATTGCGCATCTGCGCGCCGAGCCGCCGCCGTTTGCCAAGCGCTCACCGGCGCTAAACGAGATCGTGCGGAAATTTGATGTGACTTACGATGCCTACGCCGATTTTCAGCGCGAGCTGGAGCGCTATTGGTGCTTTCGCTATCTGGAGCAGGAGCACATTCGCGAATTCGACGGCGCGATGATTCGTGATGAACTGGTGCGGGCGAGTTTGCTGCCGCTGGTGGTGAAACTGGACAAGAGCCCGGCCCTTCCCGGCAAAACGCCGGTGCGCGTCGCCGTGGGCGAGATTGATTATTGGGCTATTACAGGAAAATTCAATCTAGTACTGCAAGCTACAGATGAAGCTGTCTAAAACCATTTAAAGCGATGCAAAATATTAGCGTCGCAACTGAAAGCACACTAAAATTCGCGCATGATGAT
>JANXWW010000232.1 GCA_025350945.1 Burkholderiales bacterium | reverse complement strand
CTGTAGGAGCTGCGAAAGCCGACTTGTGGAATGGGTTGCCATTTGGCCGCTATTTTAGGGTTGGTGGTCGAGCCAACGTCACTGTATTTGTCGTAGCGCACCGCGAGTTGTACGTCGAGATTCTTGATTACCGGAACTTGTAGCTCGCCATAAACGGCTTTGATGGTTCTGCTAACGGCCTCAAGCGTGGATGGTGCTGATACACCAAGAATTGCGGGCTGCGCGTCCTGGTCTTGCTTGAAGCGGTAATTTTCCTTGCGCACGTCTACGCCAACGGCTACTGCAAGCGGCCCTGCTGGCAGCGTAGCTAATTCCTTGGAAACACTGCCGTCAAATTGTTTTACCGTTGCCTTGCCGCCGTAAAGCGATAAGCCTTTTGCCTTGGCCGCGTTGATTGCGTCTTGCGCTTGTTGAGTCTGACTTTGGCCAGGCAACAAAAAAGGATTGATGATGCCGCTGGATAATGCTGCATTAGTTGCATCCCTCAGCATATTGCCGTCACCCAGCAGCGTGGTGGCCTTGCTTTCAGAACTCGATAATCCAAACTTGTAATCCCAACCGCTCAAATTACCTTCAAGACCCGCCAGCACGCGAAACGCATCGGTGGTGGTGTCTTGTTGACGTGGGCCGCATTCCAGGCAACGCCAGCGGATGCGTTCAGCTAATTGGTTATTAAAGCCAGGCACAAGACTTGTTAAATCCTGATAGTAAGGCGAGCGAACGTTATTGCCGTTGGGGTCTTTGATGAAGGCAGGATAGTTTTGGTTGGTGATCTGAATCGGCGTGTATTCAACGGCCGATTTGTTGCGCGAAGCGACGACTTCAACAAACGCCGTGTGATCGGGCGAAATAGCTAACGATCCTCTTGATATCAGATTAGTGCGGTCTATCGGCTGCAACAGGCTCCACTGCTTGCCGTAGTCATATGCGCAAGCCTGATTGTTGCCATTAAAACCGGTAATGTCGCCGCGATATGGGCTCATGTCCGAAATCGTGGCGCACTTGCCTTGCAATGCCAGCAAGTTGACGCGGTTGTAGGTTTGCGTGCTGCCGGGCAGTGCAAAACGGCTACCCAATGCGGTGCCACCAGCCTGACCGATATTGGCATAAGGCGTACCCGTGGTATCGGGCGCCAGGCCGCGGTCGGGTTGGTAGCCGTTATGGAAATCGCGCTGCTTGCCGCGCAGACGATCATTCGTGTCATAAGTAAGGCTCGTCATGACGTTGAAGCGGTCAGTAGCAAGATCACCAAAGCCGCCCAACATCGAAGCGCGGAAAATATTGCCGTCGCCGTGTTGTGTCATATCGCCGAATGCCGTTGCTTCAAAACCTTTGTAGTCGCGCTTCAAAATAAAGTTAATGACGCCACCGATTGCGTCCGTTCCGTAAATCGCGGAAGCACCGTCTTTAAGAATTTCAACCCGATCAATCGCGGCGAGCGGTATTGAATTCAAATCCACCGAACTGCCGTTTAAGGCGTGGGTGGCGACACGGCGACCGTTCAGCAATATAAGCGTGTATTCCGAGCCTAGGCCGCGCAGAGAAGCCCCAGATGCGCCATTATTTGGGCCTTTTTTGCCAGTACTGTTCAGAAAGTCGGAACCTTGATTGGTCGTTAAATTATCAATGCCGTTACCATTAGCGCTAATGTTCGCCAGCAATTGCTCGGCACTCGTAATACCTAATTTCACGAGATCCTGCGCCTTGATCACCTGAATCGGCGAGGAGCCTTCATCCTGAACGCGCTTGATACTGCTGCCGGTCACTTCTATTTTTTCCAGTTTTGCCGGTTCTTTCTTTTCGGGCGCGGCATCCTGCGCCGCGACGGGTAAGGCGATACAGATGAGTGATACTGCGTGCGCGAGAGTTTTTAATTTCATTGCAAATTCTCCATGTTGGTCTTTAAATTATTTTTCGTCAAAACGCCTTCGCTGTTCCCACGGTTCTGGCAGAGTTCCATACCGTAACCGCCCCCGAAGCGGAAACTTTATCCGCTAAAGTTATTCATGCTCTTGATGGGTTAATACCAATTTCCTACCAATTAATGCATGCTGACACCACTCTTTAAGAAATGCAATAGCTCGATATGGGTACGGCGATATTTCAATGGCATCTGTTGCTAAAAATCTACAGTGAGTTCAGGTTTGCGCGTTTATAGTGTTTGGCAATACATGTCTGAGATCTCAAAACAGTGGCAGGTAAAAAAATGAATAGACGAAATTTTAATCTTTTGCTGACGGCCACATCTGCGATGGCCGCATCTTTTACTGCGCTGAGTCAATCCACCTATGCAATGGCATCGCACGCAACATCACGCACACCATCGCTCGTCAAACCGTTTCGACTCAATGCGGGTGATCTTGTTGGCTTAATCGCGCCGGGTGGCGTGGTCGACGACGCGCTGATCGAAAAATGCGTAAAGAATTTGGAATCATTTGGCATGCGGGTCAAGGTATCAACCAACATTCGCGCGGCGCGTGGGGGTTACGCCGGCACGGTCGCTAAGCGCACTGAAGATTTACACACCATGTTTTTGGATAAGAATGTCAAGGCAATATGGGCCGCGCGGGGCGGTTCGGGCTGCGTCCAGTTGTTGCCAAAAATAAATTATTCGCTGATCCGAAACCATCCCAAAATTCTCATCGGCTATTCTGATATCACCGCGTTGCTGCTCGCCATTTATCGTCACGCTGGGCTGGTCACTTTTCATGGCCCGGTAGCGTCGTCTACTTTTTCAGATTACTCAGTAGCGCATTTGCAAGCGGTGCTGATGGAGCCTAAGCCGCGCGTCAAAATAAATATGTCCGCCCAGAACGCCGACAAAGCGCTACAGGAGCCGCAATTCGCGCAACGTACTATCCGGGAAGGCGTGGCAACAGGAAGGCTTCTGGGCGGCAATCTGAGCGTGCTGAGTGCCCTGATCGGCACACCTTACGCGGCTGAACTTGCAGGCAGTCTTCTGTTTCTCGAAGAAATCGGCGAAGCGCCGTATCGCGTTGATCGCATGCTCACGCAACTATCGCAAAGTGGCGGGCTAAAAAATATTTCGGGTGCGATGCTGGGTGTGTTTCAAAAAAGTATCGCAACCGATGGCGAAGCCTCACTTACGCTGGCTGAAGTGCTCGACGATCATTTAGCGCAACTCAAGGTGCCATCGGTTTACGGTTTCTCATTCGGTCATATTGCACAGCAATTCACGATTCCCGTTGGCGTGAGGGCGCGTTTGGATACAGCAAACGCGACCCTCACATTGCTGGAACCAGCAGTGGTGTGAAATTAAAACTTTTTTGAGTTTAAAACTTGCGTGAGTTTAAAACTTATGTGAGTTTAAAACTTATGTGAGCTTAAAACTTATAGCGCACTGTTACGTAATACTGCCGTCCACTTACATCCAGTTTCTGCTGCTCTTCCTCCGAATAACGATATTGCGCGCGCGCCGGATTAGTGAGGTTGGTGGCATCAAATGACACCCGCAATTCTTTGCTGAAATCGTAATTCATCGAAAATGCAAGCGTTGCCACGGGTGCCGCCCAGGTCAATGCAACCGGCTGCACCACGCCGCTGATCGTGCTATTGCCCTGGCTGTTGGCCGTGGGCGCGGGTGCGGTGGAGCTGGAAACGTAGCGCCCACGATAGTTGTAAACAAGCCGTGCGCTGAACGTTTCGTTTTCAAAGTAGCCACCGAGATTGGCCGAGATTGCGGATTCTCCGACCAGCGGCCTGCCATCATCGACTTTGGTTTTAGAACGACTCACGTTGCTCTGAAAACCAAAGCCCGCGCCAATCGGTTGCTCATATGCAAGCTCAATACCGCGAATTTTGGCACCTTGCTGTGATGATGAATTGACAAAAAACGGCTTCACGTTGTTATCAACCGGGTCAAGCAAATCGACTGTGGCCCCTTGCCGATTGGCACCGGTTTTGACGTAGCCCTGAATATTCGACAAGTAGCCGTTGATCGAGACCAGAGCGCGCGGCGCGAAATACCAAGCGAAAGATAAATCGGCATTGTCCGAGGTGAGTGGCTTTATATCAGGATTGGGGCCGTTGACGCTGCAGCCCGTGGCATCGCAAGTTGGCGTGCCAAAACCTGAGCCCAAAATATTATAGTTTTGGCGGCCAATTGTGCGGCTGAGGCCAAGGCGTGCCACGACATCCTTGGCAACGTCTGCGCGCAAATTCAAGCTGGGCAGCACATGGTTATAGGTGCGGTCAGTCGGGACTTTGTAGTACACACCACCGGTGAGTGGATTGAACGGCACGCCGTCATAGTACGTGCTGCCGTCGCCCGCGGTGGTGATCGCACCGGGTACGAGCGCGCAGGGAACCGGAATTTGGCCTGGCTCCGTTTTTGGGCATTTTGCGGTTGTCGTCGGTACGACGATATTCGCAATAATTTGTGTGCGCACAAACCTCACGCCCACATTGCCCGACCACCAGCTACCGTCAAGGTTTTGCATCAGATACGCGGCGGATTGTTTTTCTCGCATATCGATTTCAAGTGCCACGCGGCGCTCGAACTCAGCGGTGGTAGGCTTGGTTTGCGAGGAAATGTAGGCACGCAAAGTCTCTGGCGAATAATAAAATCCTGTACGATCCCAGCCGCCGCCGCTTAACTGGCTGCCGAAGTTTCCAGGATAGCTCTCTATACCGGTCGTTGGTGCGGGCGCGAAGGTGGCTGATCTAAATGTGGGTGCCGATCGGCGTACATCGCGTTTGTGATCCGCATAACGCACGCCAGTTTCCAGTGTTGTGAAAATACCTGCTGCCATGTTGTAGGCTGCGTCAAGTGCTAGGCTGTCTTCCTTATCAACGGTCAAAATGCTGGATGCGC
>JANXWW010000231.1 GCA_025350945.1 Burkholderiales bacterium | reverse complement strand
GAATTACTGTCGCGCATTCGTGCGCTCACGCGCCGAAGCGCTGGCTTTGTCGAGCAGATCTGGCGCATCGGCAAACTATCAATAGAACCGGCGCGCCAGCGCGTGTTGCTTGACAATGCACTGCTCGATTTACCCTTGCGCGAATACACGCTGTTGCTCGAACTGGCGCGCAGTGCAGGGCGTTTCGTGACCCGTTCGCAGCTTGAGCAGGTGGTCTTTAAAAGCGATTCGAATATCGAAAGCAACGCGCTCGAAGTACACATCCACCATCTGCGAAAAAAGCTCGGTGCCGAGCGAATCAAGACAATTCGCGGCGTCGGTTATTTATTGGAAGATCGCGATTGATGAAATTAAAACGTTCCCTGTTACTCCGCCTGATTGCCAGTCAGTTGCTGGTGGTGATTGTGTTTTCGCTGATTGCGATGGGCAATGTGGTGTGGCAGACCACTCGAGGCAGCACAGGTGATTACGATCAACAAATGATGGGTCTCGCCAAGATTATTTTGGCCAAACTGGATGAAAAAAACGCGTCACCCGAACTGTTGGTGCGCTATCTTGAAGTGATGGGTGACGTTCTACGTTCTGGCAACACGGCAATTGAAACGTCTAAAACAGATTTGGTACCCAATTTCGATATTGTGATGCGCGTGACCGACAAATCAGGACAGGAAATTTACCGAACGCCCGAACGATCACATGTCCCTATTAACTTAATCCCGTTGGGAAGCAGTGATTTTTCAGTCGGTCGGCAGACATGGCGCGGCTACAGTGTACAAAGCCGAGACCAATCGTTAACGGTGCAAATCGCGCAAACCAGCGATACGATTGACTACGGGCTCGTTGATACTATCGTTAGATTTATTTTGTGGCCGCTGTTTCTGTTTTTGTCGGTGGCAGGATTGATGACATGGTTCGCGTCCAGGCGCGGGCTTACACCGCTGCATGAACTGGCAGACATGGTGTCGCGCCGCAGCCCGGTTGATCTGAAACCGCTGGAACAGACCGTCACCTATGCCGAAACAGAACCGCTCATCAACGAAATAAATTCACTTCTGCTCAAGCTCAATACAACCCTGACACGCGAGCGTAATTTTCTCGCCGACGCGGCGCACGAATTACGCACGCCGCTGGCCTTGATTCAGGCACAGGCTCATGTATTGCGTCATGCCACAACGGAAGCCGAAAAAAACATGGCATCGACAGAACTGAACCAGGGCATCGACCGCGCCGCAAGCCTGATTCAAAAGTTGTTGCTCACCGCGCGGGTCAGCGTTGAAGATTTTGTGCCGCACTTTGAATTGATTGATCTCACAGGCTTTGTGCAGGAACGAATAGCCACCTTTTCAGTGCTCGCCGCCGAGAAAAAAATTGATATGGAATTGTCGGCCCCCGCGCGCTGCATGGTTAATATTGATCGCGAAACATTTATTTCCGCCGTCGATAATGTGTTGGATAACGCCATCCGCTATACACCGGAAGGCGGTGAAACTAACATTAGCATTGCATTACTTGCAGAAAGCAGCGTGAGTTTGCGCATCGCTGACAACGGCAGCGGCATTTCGCATGAATTGCATGAACGAGTGTTCGAGCGTTTCTTTCGTGTTGCCGGTAGCGAGCAACAGGGCAGCGGCCTGGGCCTCGCGATTGTCAAACGCGTATTGGCGTTGGACGGCGGCAACGTGGCACTGTCAACCGGGCTTCAGCAGCGCGGCTTGGGTGTTGATTTCACCTTGCCAGCGGCCGGATAGACCCTATTATTGGCGGGCTATTTGAGGCATTTTTGCTCGAAAAAGCGCGCCAGATGGCGAGTTTTCTATCGCAATGACTCCAGGTAACGATCCGCATCTAGCGCCGCCATGCAGCCAGTGCCGGCACTGGTGACAGCCTGACGGTAAACGTGATCCTGCACGTCGCCGGCCGCAAATACGCCCGGCACCGAGGTCGCCGTGGCGTCACCTGACAGCCCACCTTTGGTGATGATGTAGCCACCTTTCATTTCCAGTTGGCCTGCAAAAATATCAGTGTTCGGTTTATGGCCGATGGCGATGAAGCAGCCTTTGAGCGCGAGATCAGTTGTGGCATTCGTGTCGGTCGATTTCACCCGCACACCGGTCACGCCGGTTTTGTCGCCCAGTACTTCATCGAGCGTGTGATTCCACATAATGGTGACTTTGCCTTCCTTCTCTTTAGCAAATAGCCGGTCAGCGAGAATTTTTTCCGAGCGGAATTTATCGCGGCGATGAATCACCGTGACGTGCCTGGCGATGTTCGATAAATACAGCGCTTCTTCGACTGCCGTATTGCCGCCGCCGACTACGCACACGTCCTGATTTTTGTAGAAAAATCCATCGCAGGTCGCGCAGCCAGACACACCTTTGCCCATGAAATCTTCTTCTGACTTGAGACCGAGGTATTGTGCCGATGCGCCGGTAGAAATAATGAGCGCATCGCACGTGTAAGTGGCTGAATCGCCGATCATCGAGAATGGTTTATTTTTGAAGTCCACCGTATGAATATGATCAAAAATGACGTTGGTATCGAAGCGTTCGGCATGCTTTAGAAATCGTTCCATCAAATCCGGGCCCTGCACGCCGTCGGCATCGGCGGGCCAGTTTTCAACATCCGTGGTCGTCATCAATTGCCCGCCCTGCGCCATGCCGGTAATGAGTACCGGCTTTAAATTCGCGCGCGCAGCATAGACAGCAGCGGTGTAACCGGCGGGGCCTGAGCCCAAAATGATGAGAGGATGGTGTTGGGTGGACATGTTGAGCTTTCGAATAAGTTTGATGATTGAATTTAAGGCCATATTTTAACGTAGCCGCGACTCTGCGCTGATTGAATATTTTTATGAAGGCGATAGATGAGGTATTTCGCGTTTCTGAAAATAGTCAGAACTATTGTGTGCGTTGCGTTGCGTGGTTTGGCGCGCCGCAACAGGTGTGCGACAATCGCAACAACACGATACCTGCATAACGCTTGCACAATGCCTGCAAAAGGTGATGTGCATGGCGAGTAAAAATCGATCAAGCTGACAGAGGACATTCATGCTGCGTGCCATTCCGCTTTTCAAAGATTTGACCGACGAAGATCTTTTGGTCATTAACGACCACACGGTTGAGAAAACGGTCCCTAAAAACACGGTCGTATTGACCGAAGGCACGGTCGGTGATTCCCTATATGCGATCACAGCGGGCCGTGTAAAAGTGTTTATTGGTGATGAAGACGGTCGCGAAATTATTCTGAAATTTTTAGGCCCGGGCGATTTTTTTGGCGAAATGTCGATGATCGACAGCCAGCCGCGTTCTGCTTCGGTTTCCGCCGTAGAGCCATCCACGTTTCGCGTGCTATCGCAAAATGGTTTCCAGGAATGTTTGGCCCGCTCGCCGCGTATTTCCTCACTGGTCATGCAGGCGCTCGCGCGCAGATTACGCGAAGCGGATCGTAAAATTTCTACGCTGGCGTTGATGGATGTGTATGGTCGTGTGGCGAATACGCTGCTCGAGCTTGCGATTAATCATGAAGGCAAATTAGTGGTCGGCGAGAAATTATCGCAGCAGGATATTGCCAACATGGTCGGTGCATCGCGCGAAATGGTGAACCGGATTTTGAAAGACTTGTCCGAGCGCGGCTACATCACCATTGAATCAAAAACCATCACGATTCACGACGAGAAATTGCCGCCGTCGTTTTAGCGGCGATTTACCGGTTTTACTTTCCAGATCGGTGAATTTGCGCCTACCAAAGCTATAATCATTGGCTATGAGCGCAAACCCACATGATCCCATTGACGATGCCCTGGACGACAGTTTTGTCGATGGCGGGCGCCCAGCGTCTGCTGCCACAACACGCGCCCGCAACACTGCGCGTGCCAAAGCCGCCATGCAGGCAAAAATTGAAACCTCCGCCTCCACCCGGCTGCCGCGCCTGCTGCGCGAGGCGGGTTGGATTGTATTTTTTGCCATCGGTATTTATCTCGCGCTGATTTTTATCACGCACGCCGCGAGTGACGCAGGCTATTTTTTCAGCGGTAAAAATGTCGGCGAGGCGGTCATCAACAAAGGTGGTGTTACCGGCGCATGGCTGTCTGATTTCCTGCTTGGTTTGTTCGGGTTGTCGGCCTGGTGGGTGGTGGCGCTGATGGGTTTTGCGGTGGTGCGATTGTTTCGCCGCGTGGAGTCATGGAGCATGTTTCATCGCCAGAATACCGCCATTGCGCTAACCGGTTTTGTGGTTTTGCTTGTATCATCAAGCGCGTTGGAGGCTTTGCGTTTGCATAGTCTAAAAGCCGCATTGCCCAACGGCGCAGGCGGCTGGATTGGCTCGGGGCTGGCGAGTAGTGTCGATACGGCGCTGGGCTTTGTGGGCGGCACGGTTTTGTTGCTTGCGTTATGTGCGGGTGCATTCAGTGTGTTCACGGGGTTGTCGTGGATTCGTTTATCCGAAAAAGTGGGTGCCATTGTTGAAGCGACTTACAACCGCATTCGCGGGAAAATCGAGGCGAAACGTGATCGTGAAGTCGGCGAACAGGCCGTCGCGGAACGTGAAATCAAGGTCGAAGAATTCAAGCGCATTATCGAAGATCATCCGCCGATTCGGATTGAGCCGACCGTATTGGAAGTGCCGCAATCGGATCGTGTGGTGCGCGAAAAACAACAAACTTTATTTGCCGATTTACCCGATTCGCCGTTGCCGCCACTGGCTCTGCTCGATCCACCGGACAAAGTTGTCGAGCGGCCATCGGCTGAGACCCTGGAGTTCACATCCCGCCTGATTGAACGCAAGTTGATGGATTTCAATGTTGCCGTTAAAGTCGTTGCGGCGAATCCGGGCCCCGTGATTACGCGCTATGAAATTGAGCCTGCGGTAGGGGTGAAAGGCTCCACCGTTGTGAATCTCGCGCGTGATCTGGCGCGTGCGCTGTCCGTCATTAGTATTCGCATTGTTGAAACCATTCCCGGTACCTCGCACATGGGCCTGGAACTGCCAAATCCGAAGCGCGAAATCGTGCGGCTTTCTGAAATTTTGGGCTCCACTGTTTATGGCGATATGCATTCGAAACTGGCGAGCGCGATGGGTAAGGATATTGCCGGCCGCCCTGTGGTCGCTGACTTGGCGCGGATGCCGCATGTGCTGGTGGCGGGTACAACTGGCTCCGGTAAATCGGTGGGCATTAACGCGCTGATTTTATCGCTGGTTTATAAAGCGACGGCGAATGAAGTACGCCTTGTGTTGATCGATCCAAAAATGCTGGAGCTGTCCGTCTACGAAGGCATTCCGCATTTGCTGGCACCGGTGGTCACCGACATGAAAAACGCCAGTTATGCGTTGAGCTGGTGTGTGGCGGAAATGGATCGTCGTTATAAATTGATGTCGGCGGTTGGCGTGCGTAATCTCGCGGGCTACAACGCCAAAGTGCGCGAGGCAAAAGAAAAAGGCAAGCCGCTCACGCATCCTTTCTCGCTCACGCCTGACGCACCGGAGCCGCTGGAACCGTATCCGCTGATCGTAGTCATCATTGATGAATTGGCCGACATGATGATGGTTGTCGGCAAAAAAGTGGAAGAGCTGATTGCGCGCCTGGCGCAGAAGGCGCGTGCCTCTGGCATTCATCTGGTGCTGGCCACCCAGCGTCCGAGCGTAGATGTAATTACCGGGCTGATTAAAGCGAATATTCCGACCCGCGTGGCGTTTCAGGTGTCGAGCAAAATCGATTCGCGCACCATTCTCGATCAGCAGGGCGCTGAGGCCTTATTGGGGCAGGGCGATATGTTGTATCTGCCGCCGGGCTCAGGCATGCCTCAACGCGTGCATGGCGCGTTTGTAAGCGATGCGGAAGTACATCGCGTGGTGGATTTTTTGAAACGCCAAGGCGAGCCGCAATACATCGAAGGTATTTTTGATCCGCCGGAAGAAGCGATGCTGGACGGTGGCGGTGCGGGTAATGGTGCCGGTGGCGAGGCTGATCCCTTGTACGATCAAGCCGTCAC
>JANXWW010000166.1 GCA_025350945.1 Burkholderiales bacterium | reverse complement strand
GAAGGTCTTGAATGCGGTAATGAGCGGCCGGAATTTGATTTTCAAAAAGCGTTAAGCGAAGGAAAAATCGCCGCGCCCTTGCCGCGCACCCATCAATGGCTGGATGGTTCGGCTTATCTCTCGCATGTGGAGCGCGTGCGTCGCGCGCGCAACGATAAAGTGCCGGATAGTTTTTATCACGATCCCTTAATGTATCAGGGCGGCGGTGATTCGATGCTCGGCGCGCGCGACGATATCGTGGTCGCATCAGAAGATTGGGGCGTAGATCTGGAAGGCGAAGTGGGTGTGATTACAGGCGATGTGAAGATGGGTGCCACGCCAGCCGAAGCATTGGAGGCGGTGCGCTTGGTGGTGCTGATTAACGATATTTCATTTCGCAAACTGATTCCGCCGGAACTTGCAAAAGGCTTCGGCTTCGTCAATAGCAAAGGTCTGAATGCGCTCTCGCCAGTAGCTGTCACACCGGATGAATTGGGTGGCGCATGGACAGGCAGCGCAAACCAGGAAAAAGGTGCGGGCAAACTTGATTATCGCCTGGTGTGCCACGTGCGCAATGAATGGTTTGGCAACCCGAATGCTGCCGACGATATGACGTTCTCTCTCTACGATCTCATTGCGCACGCGGCAAAAACACGCGAATTAAAAGCGGGCACCTTGATCGGTTCCGGTACGGTATCGAATCACGATGTCGCCACCGGCTACGCCTGCATCATGGAAAAACGCTTGGTGGAACAAGTGGAATTGGGAGCAGCGAAAACGGATTTTCTGAAATTCGGCGAATCGATTTCGATTGATATGTTTGATCATCACGGCGACACCATTTTCGGTGCCATAGAGCAAAAACTTAAAAAATCCGGAACCTGAAATGGCTGGCCAAACCGATCACGCACTTCGCGGCAACTACGAACACATTCGCACCGACTACACGGTAGATCAAGATTGGGCGGCGTATTCGGCTGATGAACACAATCTGTGGAAACGCCTTTATGCGCGCCAATCCACGCTGCTGCCGCGCTATGCATGCGATGAATTTCTGGATTCACTTGCAACACTTAATTTCAGTGCAGGCATTCCAAAATTCGCTGAAATAAATCCTAAACTAAAAGCCGCAACGAATTGGCAAATTGTTGCTGTGCCCGGCTTGTTACCAGATGATATTTTTTTTGATCACCTCGCCCATCGCCGCTTTCCGGTGACGGTGTGGCTGCGCAATCCAGCAGAGTTTGATTACATCGTTGAGCCTGATATTTTTCACGATTTTTTTGGTCATGTGCCGCTATTGTTTGACAAGACATTTGCAGATTATCTGGAGGCTTACGGCAAAGGTGGCGTGAAGGCAAAAGGACTTGATGCGCTCAATTATTTGGCTCGTCTGTATTGGTACACGGTAGAATTCGGCCTGATCGAAACGTCGAAGGGCTTGCGCACTTATGGCGCGGGAATATTGTCGTCCGGCGGCGAATTACCTTACTGCATCGAAAGCACAAAACCAAACCGTATTCGCTTTGATTTACTGCGTGTGATGCAATCCAAATACAAGATTGATACGTTTCAGGAAACTTATTTCGTGATCAAAAATTTCAAGGAACTGTTTGACGCCACCGCACCAGATTTCACGCCGTATTACGCCGAGTTACGCAATCGCCCTGAACTCTCTGCAAACACGATCTTGCCAATAGATTCTCTCGTCGTCGTTTAAATCGTGTTTGAATTTTCAGCTGATGCTGGCTTGTGGGGATTGCTAGCGTCTTCATTTGTTTCTGCGACCATCCTGCCGGGCAGCTCTGAGCTGGTTTTGATTGGGCTCTTGGCAAAATATCCTGCGCTGTTTTGGCAAGCGATTGTCGTTGCGACGGTTGGCAACACGCTCGGCGGCATGACCTCGTATGCGTTGGGCCGCTTTATTCCGAATCGTGTCTTTGAAAAATCCAAAGGGCGTGCACTTGCATGGCTCAAAAAATACGGTCACTGGTCATTGCTGCTGAGTTGGGTGCCACTGGTCGGCGACGCGTTGTGTGTCGGCGCAGGCTGGTTGCGATTTAATGTCTGGGTATCGCTTGCATTAATGACCATCGGTAAATTAACGCGTTATTGGGTGATTGCAGGTGGTTGGGCATGGTTCTCGCTCACGTTTTTGAAGTAGCGTAGAAGTAAAAAAGCCAACAAACAAGTTGGCCTTTTTACTTTCATGCGTCAGTCTATTTGACTCCGCACATCACATCTTCACCCAGGCCACTTCCAGCCAGTTATCCGGACGATGAGTAACCGTCACACCCGCCTGCGAAGCCCATGGTGTCACTTGCAGATGCAGCGGAATATGCAGCACTTCGTCGTGATGCATTTGCACTGTCTTGATAATCATGTCCTGACGCTTTTTCATATCGGTTTCGCCTTCGGCATTCTCGATCAGCTCATCAAAAGCGGCGATCTTGTAGTTGCCCCAGTTGAATTCGCCAGCTCCGTTGTCGTTACGGCTATGCAGAACTGGTTTGAACGTAAACATCGCGTCCGTGGTTGCCCCACCCCAGCCCAACAAATACATGCTGGTATCAAGCTTTTGCATTTTCGGAAAATAATTTGCTTTTGGAATCGCGGCCACTTTTACGTTGACGCCAATTTTTGACCACATACCGGCAAGTGCCACACAAATCCGCTCGTCATTAATGTAGCGATCATTCGGGCAATCGAGAGTCACCGTAAAACCGTTCGGATAACCTGCGTCGGCCAGCATTTTCTTCGCCGCATCGACTGAAATCATGGGATGGCGTTTATCCATCGAATCCGGAATACCGGCTGCTTTGGGGGCTGGTAAATTAATGGCGGTGGGCACAGACAGGCCGCGCATCACGCTGCGCTTGATCGCCTCCACATCGGTCGATTGATATAGCGCCATACGGACACGCTTGTCTTTAAACGGATTCTTGCCTTTCACGTCCGAGTAAAGCAGCTCGTCACGCGCCTGATCCATGCCGATAAAGATGATGCGATTTTCACGGCCTTCATACACCTTCAACGATTTATCACCCTTGAGTTTCTCCATGTCCTGTACTGGCGGATCAAGAATAAAATCCACTTCTTTCGAGAGCAATGCGGCGACACGCGTACTGTTGGACTTAATCGGCTGATAGATAACATCCGTGACGTTACCGTCAAATTTGCCCCACCAGTTCGGGTTCTTCTTCAGCACTGTTTTCACATCAGGTTCACGCGATACCAGGATAAACGGGCCAGTACCCATGGCATTGCGCACCGCGAATGTTTCTTCCTTGTTCTTGAAATCTTGCGGTTTTTCAACCTTGTTTTTTTCGCACCATGCTTTGCTCATAATATAAATATTGCCGCTACCGACCATGTCGGGCAACACCGGATTTGGAATCGGTGTGGTTAGCTCGACTGTGAAATCATCAATCTTTTTTGGCTTGCCGAGCGCATTGCCATAAACCTTCATGTTGGAGGTATCGGCTTGCGTGCGCAGAATCGAGAACACCACATCGTCTGCCGTGAAATTCGAGCCGTCATGCCATTTCACACCTTTGCGGAGATTGAAAACCCATGTGGTGGGCGATGTCTGCTTCCAATCAGTAGCAAGATTTCCAATCAGCTTCATGGTTTTATCACGAGCCAATAGCTGCTCGTAAATCTGGCCATTAAACTGATTATTGAACGATTCGTTTTGCGCATGCGGATCGTGCGTGGCGATATCGCCCGCGCTGGACCAGCGCAGTGTTTTGGCGTTCACTGCGGCACTGAACGCAACAGATGAAAGTGCTAATGCAATGGTGCCAGCGACGAATAAGGTTCTGGATCGTCGGAAGATGTTGCCGAATGAGCTGATGAACATAATTTTCCTTTCAACAGAAACGTTGTGAGACGATAAAAACATAAATGGAGAGCGTGTAGGAATGATAATCCAAAGCGCTGCTTATAATGAATATAGTCATTAAATTGTAAAGGATGCAGCACGTGCCCTCGACAACAACTCCTCAGATTGAAGCTCCCATCCGCTACACGATTTCGCCCAAGAACCTCGCGGCCCATATTTTTGAGGTTACGGTCACGGTAGAGCGGCCTGAACGCGATGGGCAAAAATTCATGTTGCCAACCTGGATTCCCGGCAGCTATCTGATTCGTGAATTCGCCCGCAACATTGTGAGCCTGCGCGCCAAAGCAGACGGCAAAGCTGTGGCAACCACCAAGATCGATAAGGCGACCTGGCAGTGCTCACCGCTGTCTGCGTCGGCGCGCGTGCTGACGCTTATTTACGAGGTCTATGCGTGGGATCTGAGCGTGCGCGGCGCGCATCTGGACGAGACGCACGGATTTTTTAATGGCACCAGCGTGTTTTTATTGCCGCTCGGCATGCGCAGCCTGCCTTGCGAAATCGAAATTCTTGCCGACGATCAGCATCCGGAATGGCGCATTGCGACTTCCCTTGCGCCGATGCCAGGCGCGACCACGTCAGCAAGTCAGATCAAGCCGCTCCATACGCGAACTGATGCTGGAGGCGATGAAATTGAACGCACTGTTGAACGACGAATTGGCGAACGCAAATGGAACGAAATGCTCGGTACTGAAGTTCGTGCATTCGGCAAATTTTACGCGGCGAATTATGATGAGTTGATCGATCATCCGGTCGAGATGGGCACCTTTACGCACGCGGCGTTTGAGGCTTGCGGTAGCCTGCATAACGTCGCTATTACTGGCGCACATCGCACCGACATGAATCGGCTTTGCGCTGATCTAAAGAAGATTTGCGAATACCAGATTCGTTTTTTTGAACCTGAATCGTGGCGCGCACCGTTTCGTGAATACTGGTTTTTAATCACCGTGGTGGGTGATGGATTTGGCGGACTGGAGCATCGTGCCTCGACCGCGCTGATTGTCAATCGCGACGATTTACCGCTGGCGCATGAGACACCAGTAACAGCAGGCTATCGAAAGCTATTGTCGCTCGCTTCACATGAGTATTTTCATTCATGGAACGTCAAGCGTATCAAACCTGAAGTGTTTATTGATGTCGATCTCGCAAATGAAAACTACACCCGCCAACTGTGGTTTTTTG
This sequence comes from Burkholderiales bacterium, assembly GCA_025350945.1. GTDB lineage: Bacteria > Pseudomonadota > Gammaproteobacteria > Burkholderiales > Usitatibacteraceae > UKL13-2. The sequence goes on along the minus strand of JANXWW010000166.1, from coordinate 2,559 downwards.
AAGGCTTCACGGATTACTACGATGATCTCGTTTTAGTCCGTGCCGGCATCATCACGCCGCTGGAGTACCTCGAAGTGGAGGCAGAAAATATTGGCAAGGTGATAGCGCAAAAAGGACGCTTGAAACAGAGCGTGGCCGAGGCGAGTTTTGATGCCTGGATTAAATATTATCGTCAGGATGAAAACGCGCCGAATGCCATCGTAAGCTATTACCAAAAAGGTGCCATGGTGGCGTTAGCGCTTGATCTGACGATTCGTGAAAAAACCAACGGTGCCAAATCACTCGACGATGTAATGCGCGCGCTGTGGAATGAATTTGGCAAAACACGGCTTGGCGTGCCGGAAGCAGCGATTGAGGAGATTGCCGCGCGCGTGACAGGTCTTAATCTCGGCGAATTTTTTGCGCATGCGGTTTATGGCACCAACGATCTTGATCTGACGCCGCTGTTCAAACATATTGGTGTGGCGATGACGTTTCAGGTGCCGGGCGTGGGTAATGCGGGGAGCACCGATACCAAAACACCAACGCTTGGTGTAAAAATCGGCAGTGAGATTAACGGTGATGCGAGATTGATTCAGGTATTTGACGGCGGCGCAGCACAACTCGCTGGCTTGTCAGCGAACGATTCGATTATCGCCATTGATGGTTTGCGCGTGACCGCCATATCGCTGGAGCGGCGCATCAAACGCTACACGGTTGGCACCACTATCGAGGTGCTCGCCTGTCGTCGCGATGAGATAAAACGTTTTGCGCTTACATTGCTGGCACAACCCGCAACGACGTGTTCGCTGATCACACACGATACCCCGGTGGAAGCGAAAACAAGGCGATCAGCATGGCTGCAATCGCCACATTTTCAATCGAGGAACTAAAGTTTATTTCCCGCGAAAATGTTCGCGCACAAAATCAACAAACACCCGCACGCGCGACGACATATGGCGGTTTTGCGGATACAGAATATTAAATGGTCGGGCACGACCGGCGTGTGCCTTCAGCACTTCGACTAGTTCACCCGATTGCAATTCGCGTGCGACAATAAATCGGTAGCTCTGGAACACGCCGCCGCCGGCTTTGGCGAGCGTCACGCCGCCCAGCACATCGTCCTGAATCTGGATGCGGCTATTAGCCATAAAATCCACTTCACCCTTACGCTCAAAAAAGCCCCACGGAATCGGGCGACCAGAGCTGGGCATGATGAACTGAATGCAATCGTGTGCGCTTAAATCAGCAATAGTGCGCAGCTTCGGCGCGCGTTTCAAATAGGCAGGTGATGCGAACACACACAGCGCCGCATCTTCCAGCTTGTGCGCGATCAGTCGCGAATCCTCCAGCGCACCCATGCGTATCGCCACGTCAAAACCTTCTTCAACGAAATCGATATTGCGATTCGAGATGCTCACCTCGAGATTAATCAGCGGAAATTTTTTCATAAATTTTGGCAGTATCGGCAGGATACGATGATGCCCATAAGTCGTGGGCACACTCACGCGCAAGCGCCCACTGGGGCTCGCCTGATTGCCGGTGACGATGCGCTCCGCCTCCTGTAACTGCGCCAATGCCTGCTCACACTGCTCAAAATACGCGCGCCCATCGTCGGTGAGTTTTACGCGGCGCGTGGTGCGCGCAAACAGTTTCACGTTCAACCGTTCCTCCAGCCTCCCGATGGATCGGCTCACCGCTGCAGGCGTCACGCCCATCGCTTCTGCGGCGCTGGTGAAATTCCCCAGCTCTGCTGCTTTGCAGAAAAGCGCAATGCTGGCGAGTTGAAACGGATCGATCGTGCGTGTCATTAATTACACCATGTAATGAGTAATATGATATTTAGCCAGTTTATCTGTTTTGAAATAGGCAATACAGTGTGCTTTCAGAAGTTGCCAAACATCCATTTCACGACACTGTTTTACAGCTTATCTGACAGAGCAACACGGCGGCATCAGCTATAAATCGATGCGTTCTTATTAATTTTGGAGTCTGAAAATGAATACCCTCATGAAAAAGCATGTAGCAATAGTTGTAACGTCCAACAACAAAATGGGCGACAGCGGAAAACCCACTGGCATTTGGGTGGAGGAATTAGCTGTTCCCTATTATCAATTTATCGATGCAGGAATAGATGTAACGATTTCCTCGCCGCTCGGTGGCGCAGTGCCGTTCGACCCATCAAGTGTGGCAGCAACCGGTAAAAATTCGCCGCAAGTTGAGCGTTTTTTAAACGACCCCACTGCACAAAAAATGGTTCAGACAACACCCAGGGTAGCAACCCTTGATGCCAACGCATTTGACGCCGTTTTCTTTCCCGGCGGCCACGGCACGATGTGGGATTTACCAAACGACCCGGCCGTCACCAAACTAGTGGAAAAACAATTCGCTGCAAATAAAATCGTTGCCGCCGTTTGTCACGGCCCCGCAGGTTTGGTCAGCGCTAAACGCAACGATGGCAAATCAATTTTATTCGGCAAAAAAGTGAACGCGTTTACCGATGCGGAAGAAACGGCCGCAGGCCTGATGTCCGTCGTTCCATTCACACTTGAATCGCGCATGCGCGAGCTCGGCGGATTG
>JANXWW010000139.1 GCA_025350945.1 Burkholderiales bacterium | reverse complement strand
GCCGACAAATACGGCAAGCTCGCGATGCTGGTCCCAGGCTGGGTTTTGTATAGCGTGGCGATGGCGGGATTTTGTTTTGTAACCGATATTGTCTCGCTCTGGATCGCCACGTTATTCTTCGGTTTTGCGATGTCGGTAGGTGAAGGCGTGGAACGCGCCGTGTTAGGCGATAATGCGAAGTCTGATGAACGCGGCACCTTGTTCGGCTGGTACTACGCGCTGGTAGGTGTGGCGTCCATTCCGGCGGGCGTGCTCCTCGGTTATTTGTGGCAATCGCAAGGCGCGCGCTTAGCCTACGCGTTCGCTGCCGTGATCGGCCTGATTGCATCTGCCATTCTTCATTTCAATATTGCGCGGCATATTAAAAATGATGCTGCGTGATAAAAAAACAAATTAAACCTAACGAAACATTTTCATGCCTATTTTTCATGCCAAAAATCTGTCGCTTGCATTCGGTGACGTTAAACTTTTAGACGCGATTGATTTTTCAATCGATGCCGGTGAACGCATCGCACTGGTCGGGCGTAACGGGACCGGCAAATCCAGCTTGCTGAAAATTATTGCGGCACAAATCAAGCCCGATGACGGCGAGGCCGCGCGCTCATCCACACTCAAGCTCGCCTACGTTCCACAAGAGCCGACTTTTGACGTTAGCCAAACCATTTTCGAAGCGGTTGCCGCGGGTCTTGGCCAAGTGTCAAAATTACTCATCGATTATCACCACGCACTGGTCGCCGCCGAGCATGGCGATATGGAAGCGCTGGAGCGCATGGGCGATTTGCAGCACGAGCTGGAAACGCACGATGGCTGGCAGGTCGAGCAGCGCGTGGAAGCCGTGCTGGCGCGGTTGAATCTGGACGCAGACCGCGCCATTGATGGGCTTTCGGGCGGCAATCTAAAACGTGTGGCATTGGCGCGCGCGCTGGTGGCCGAACCGGAATTACTGCTGCTCGATGAGCCAACCAATCATCTCGATATTGCCTCGATTGATTGGCTGGAAAAAACGCTGATGGCCTATGACGGTGCGATCCTGGTCATCAGCCATGATCGGCGTTTTCTGGAAACCTTTGCGACGCGAATTATTGAACTGGATCGTGGTCAATTAACAAGCTATCCCGGCTCATTCGCGGAATACGAAAAGCGCAAGGAAGAAGCACTGAATTCAGAAGCGCTCGCGAATGCGCGATTTGACAAAATTCTGAAAGAAGAAGAAGTGTGGATTCGTCAAGGCGTGCAGGCGCGGCGCACGCGCAGTGCCGGGCGCGTGACGCGACTGCATCATTTGCGGGAGGAACGTGCGCAGCGGCGCGAGCGTTCGGGTAACGTGAAGTTTTCAATTGCGGATGTGGAAAAAAGCGGCAAGATCGTGACTGAATTAGTTGAAGTATCAAAATCATTTAACGACAAAATTATTGTCGATAAATTTTCCTCCATTGTGCAGCGCGGCGATCGCATCGGCCTGATTGGCCCGAACGGCGCGGGCAAATCCACACTCATGAAAATGATTCTCGGCGAGCTTGAAGCCGATAGCGGAAAAATCAAGCTGGGCACGCAATTAAGCGTGGCGTATTTCGATCAATTCCGTGAGACCCTTGATGATGAAGCCACCTTATCCGATGTGATTAGCCCTGGCTCGGAATTTGTTGATAACGGCAATGGTCGCAAGCACGTGATTTCGTATCTCGGTGATTTTTTATTTCCGCCGCAGCGTGCGCGCGCGAAGGTGAAATCGCTCTCTGGCGGTGAACGAAATCGTCTGCTGCTGGCGCGGCTATTTGCCAAGCCCGCGAATTTTTTGGTGCTCGATGAGCCGACCAACGATCTTGATATTGAGACGCTTGATCTACTCGAAGAATTGCTGCAAGGCTATCCTGGCACCGTGATGGTGGCGAGCCATGACCGGACATTTCTGGATAATGTGGCCACCCAGGTTTTTGTGTTTGAAGGTCAAGGCAAAGTGCGCGAATTTGCGGGCGGTTACAGCGATTGGCAAATGCAGTTGGCGAATATGGCCGTGGTTGCGGCAAAGACCGTAGCACCCGCAAAACTGCAAGCATCCAAAAATGCGCCGCAAGTGAAAACAAAAAAGCTCAGCTCGAATGAGCAAAAAGAATTGGAGTCGCTGCCAAAAAAAATCGATGCGCTAGGAATTGAGTCGCAGAATATTCAGCAAGCGTTGGCGAATCCGGCAACGTATCAGGACCCGAAAGAAGCGGCGAAAGTGAAGACGCTGCAGGCGCGACTGGCTGAGATTGAAAAGGAAACGAATGCGGCGATGACGCGGTGGGAAATGTTGGAGGCGGCCAGGGACGGCTAGATCGGAGCAAAAATGGCTCAAACTCCGCTCCCATGCTAGTGTTTCAGATATGAAGTCTGGCGCGATTTTCATCCTCGGTCCCACCGCGTCCGGCAAAACGCAGCTCGCGTTTGATCTCATCGAGCGCTTTAAACATCGGCATGAATTTGAAATTATCAGTGTTGATTCAGCACTCGTTTATCGCGACATGAATATCGGTACCGCGAAGCCGGATGCCGCGACGCTTAAAAATTATCCGCATCATTTGATCGATTTGCTTGCTCCCACTGACGCCTATTCTGCGGCGCGATTTTGTCGGGACGCGTTGCCGTTGATGGCGGAAATTGTGACGCGTGGTGCGACGCCGTTGCTGGTCGGCGGCACGATGTTGTATGCCAAAGCGCTCACTGAAGGCTTGAGCGATATGCCGGAATCCGATCCTGAAATTCGCCGGGAATTGGACGAGCGCGCGGAGAAAATCGGCTGGCCTGCGATGCATGCCGAATTAGCAATTGTGGACGCTGTCACGGCCGCACGATTAAAGCCCAATGATTCGCAACGCATCCAACGCGCGCTGGAAATTTTTCAGCAAACGGGGACGCCGATTTCAGAAAAGCAGACGCGCGCCAGCCGTGATTATTCGTCGCCGTACGAAACGCTGATGATTGGCTTGATGCCATCTGATCGGGCTGTGTTGCATCAGCGAATCGCAGCGCGATTTGATGCGATGTTGGAAGCCGGATTGATTGATGAAGTTAAACAGCTACGCGAAAAATATTCGTTGAATGCTGACATGCCCTCGATGCGCGCGGTCGGTTATCGGCAGACCTGGGAATACTTGGATGCTAATAGTTCTGTAATCGAAGACTTGCGAGAAAAAGGTATCGCGGCGACGAGGCAGCTCGCGAAGCGGCAAATGACGTGGCTGCGCGCGATGCCGCAAGTGGAAATGTTTGATTGTTTGCTGGGCAGTTTGAG
>JANXWW010000129.1 GCA_025350945.1 Burkholderiales bacterium | reverse complement strand
GCACAAACTATGCCACGCATATTCAACAACGCTGTGCACCAGGGCAAGGTTGACCGTCGCCTGCCACGCGCCCTTAAAAACTCTTACGACAGCGCGCGCAACAATCTTGATGTGGAGAAGACGCTGGTGCGCCCCCCATTTCGCATGATGCATGCGCCGAGCAAGACGCCGTTTCCCGTAACAACCCCGGGCAGCCAATGAAGACCAGCGCTGCCAATGCCGAGTGGCTTGCACGCAGCACGGGCGCGGTGTGGCACCCGTGCACGCAAATGAAGCAACACGAGACGCTGCCGCTGCTGCCGATTGCGCGCGCTCGCGGCGTCTGGCTCTATGACTACGAAGGGCGCCGTTATCTCGATGCGGTCAGTTCGTGGTGGGTCAATTTATTCGGCCACGCAAATCCACGCATTAACGCCGCACTAAAAAATCAGCTTGATAATCTTGAGCACGTGATGCTCGCGAGCTTTACGCATGGACCTGCGATTGAGCTGGCGGAGCGCTTGGGCAAACTGACTGGCTTGGGTCACGCGTTCTACGCGAGCGATGGCGCGAGCGCGGTGGAAATTGCGTTGAAAATGAGTTTTCATTTTTGGCGCAATAGCGGCAAACCCGCGAAGCAAAAATTCGTGAGCCTCAGAGGCAGCTATCACGGCGAAACGCTGGGTGCGCTCGCCGTCACGGACGTGGCAATTTTTCGCGATGCATATGGGCCGCTGTTAAACAATAATTTGATTGTTGATTTCCCCAGTGACGTGGCGCAAAAGCCAATATCCACGGGCATTTCCGGGCACGCTGCCCCAAACGCCGCATCCAGCTTGCCGTTTCGAAGGGGTTCCTCTTTCGGGGGCGAGGCATGCTGCCCTGAATGTGTTGTGGACGCCGGTACAGAGCTTGAATACTTATTTGAAACACGCGCCACTGAAATTGCCGCATTCATTGTCGAACCACTGGTGCAAGGTGCCAATGGCATGCGCATGTATCACCCCGATTATTTAAAAAAAGCGCGCGAGCTTTGCACAAAATATGAAGTGCATTTTATTGCCGACGAAATCATGACCGGCTTTGGTCGCACTGGGTCGATGTTCGCGTGCGAGCAAGCGAGTGCGCGGCCCGACTTGATGTGTTTGTCGAAAGGTATTACCGGCGGCTATTTGCCGCTGTCGTGCGTGCTGTCGACGGATCAAATTTATGACGCGTTTTATGCGGACGATACGGCGCGTGGTTTTTTGCACTCGCATTCGTATACCGGCAGTGCGCTGGCATGTCGCGCAGCGTTGGCGACACTGGATATATTTGCATCAGACAATGTAATTGAGAATAATCGCGCAAAGGCCACGCGGTTTTCGAAACTTGTATTGCCGCTTGCCACTCATCCACGCGTTAAAAATTTCCGTCACCTTGGCATGATTTGGGCGTTTGAAGTGGATTCGAATAAACCTGATTTCGCACGACAATTTTTTACGGCCAGCTTGCAACGCGGCGTACTATTGCGGCCAATTGGCAACACCGTTTACTTCATGCCGCCCTACATCATCGAAGATGAAGAATTCCAGCACCTGGTCACGCAAACGTTGGCCACCATTGATGCACTGTGTCGATCGATATGAAACTATTTAATGCCTGTTTTGCGGTGCTTATTTTTTTCACCATCAGCAATATTAGTGCAGCGCAAACTGCTCTGCCAGGTACGCAACCGACTGTGCTGCCGACTGTACTGCCGGCTGCGGTGACCGATGTTTTTAAACGCGCCAATGTACCGCTGGAAAACGTTGCGGTGTTTATCAAAGAAGTAAACGCGCGTGAGCCGCTGGTGTCGATCAATGCTGATAAAGCCATGAACCCGGCATCGGTCATGAAACTGTTCACGACATACTCGGGCCTGGAATTATTGGGGCCAGGTTACACGTGGAAAACGGAAGTGTACGCAGACGGTGAAATTCGCAACGGCGCGTTGAATGGCGATTTAATTTTGAAGGGCGGCGGCGATCCAAAGCTGACCGTCGAGCGCTTTTGGTTGTTGCTCAAGCAATTGCGTGAGCGTGGCCTGCAATCGATTCGCGGTGATTTGATATTGGATCGCTCCTTGTTTGAAGCCATCGCCTACGAGCCCGCAAAATTCGATGGTGAGCCGCTGCGTGCCTACAACGTGGCCCCCGACCCCTTGCTGCTCAATTTCAAAACCGTCCGCTTCGCGTTTGCCCAATCGGTTGATGGCAAATCGGTTTCCGTCTCGCCCGACATCAAACCCGCGCAGCTCGATATCGTGAACCGCGTAAAACTTGTTGATGCGCCCTGTGGTGACTGGCGCGAGCGTGTCGTGCTGGACGTGCAAACGGTGAATGCGACACAAATCAAAATTTCATTCACCGGCAATTATCCGCGTAGCTGCGGTGAGAAAGTGTGGAACGTATCGCTGCTCGATCACGCGCGCTTTGTCGGTGGCGTGTTTGCGAATTTGTGGAAAGACGTGGGCGGCGACTGGAAAGGGGTCGTGAAATTAACGAGCACACCGCAGAGCGCAAAGCTGCTCGCGACCACGGAATCGCCACCGTTGGCGGAAGTGATTCGCGACATCAACAAATATTCCAACAACACCATGGCGCGCCAGTTGTTTCTAACCCTCGCCGCAGAGAAGGCGGCGCTGCCCGCTACCTCGGTTGCGGCGGGTGACATCATCAAAGAATGGTTGCGTAAAAAAAATATTGCGGCCCCTGAGTTGGTGCTTGAAAACGGTTCCGGCTTGTCGCGTACCGAACGCGCCAGTGCTGTGACGCTCGGCTTGATGCTCGATGCGGCATGGCGCTCAAGCGTGATGCCTGAATTTATTTCCTCGATGCCGCTGTTGGGCATTGATGGCACTTTGCGCAAACGCGCGCGCGGCGAATCAGTGGCGGGTCAGGCGCACATCAAAGGCGGCACGTTAAGTGACGCCCGTGCGATGGCAGGTTACGTGCTCGACAGCGCAGGCAAACGCTGGGTGGTCGTGATGATGGTGAACCATCCCAATGCGCCACTCACGCAGGACGCGCAGGATGCTTTGCTGGCGTGGATTTATGCACGGTAAACGCAGCATTACATTGCCGGTGCCAGCGCTTCGTTGATGTCAGGTGTGTGTTTGGACAAGCTGTTGAAAATCTGATCCGTCAATTCACACGGCATTGAATTCGTGCCGGGGCGACCAAAAAAGTACCCTTGCAAATAGTCGGCATCAACATCTATTGCCACCTTTGCCTCAGCACTTTCCTCAATGCCCTCAATCGCGACTTTTGCACCACACTCTTTGACCAGTTTGACCATGTTGGCGAGCACGATCCGGGCATGCTTGTCGCGCGCGGCTGAACGAATGATCGAACCATCGAGCTTCACAATGTCGGGCTGCAAACGCCACATCCGGTCAAAATTCGAATAACCCACGCCAAAATCATCAATCGCAATTTTGCAACCCAATTTGCGATACAGCCTGGCTGCATCAGCGAGCTGCGCTTCATCATCAACGCCGGTCTCAAGTATTTCGATCACCACGTCGCTTGGCGATACATTGTAAAAATCAATCATGCGCGAAAATACTTCCGGATGCTGCGGATCTTCAATCGCGGCTGCGGGGTAGGCGTTCAAAAACAACAGGCCACGATGTGAACCCATATTCGAAAAATTGCGCAAATGCAGCGCGCGGGATAGCCAATCGAGAAATAGTTCTTCATCGTGATTCGCCGAAAGCGCAAACACCGTATCCGCGCGTAACTCATGGCCGGAAAGATTGGTGCCGACCACTAAGGCTTCGTAGCCGACCACCCGTTGCTCGTTGAGGCTGATAATGGGTTGATACTGCGAGCTGAGCGTCAACGTATTGAACGGAATACTCGCCCAGCCAAATCCCTTGGGAAGATTGGAGAAAATTCGGGCCGCCGCATTGCCCAAGGCCATCCGGGCATTGATGTTGGGCACGACCGTGTTGGAGGTGGCGGCTTCTGGCGGCGTGGCGAGTTTGCGAACTAGGGCTTGCATCTTGAATCCTGACGTTTTTGAATAAAGAAACGGAACGAGGCGAATTCTTGATGAAGCCGGTTACTTGCCGGTTACAGAATTTATGGCTTTGGCTACTGCTGTAATCAGTTTTTTAGAGTTGTGTCTGCCAAACACAGGCCGTACCGCGCGATAGAATAGCTTATTTCCTTATGGCATCGATGACGGCTGATTTTCAAAGGAATGAGCGCTTACTTTTAATTAAAAAATGTGAACTAAATCACAAATGAAAACGTTTGTATCTTTCAGGAAAATTGAATGTGCTGACCGATAAATGAGTCCTTGACCACGCACGCAGGACGCCAAATGCGCCCGTTTACTCTTCGTTTTGTTGGCACTTGCGCGCCAGCACATCGGCCAAAGTCATCGCCAAAAGCCGCTTTTCGTACGGTTTTTTGAGCACCTGCACCACCCCCGCGTTTTGCGCGCGCAATTCAAACCCGGGGCCGCCGTAGCCAGTAATAATCACTACCGGAATATGCGGAGCAATGGCGTGGATACGCGCCGCCAATTGCGTGCCGGACAGGTTCGGCATCACCTCGTCGCTTAAAACCGCGTCAAAGCGGTCTGGCTGCCGTTCAAACGCGGCAAATGCTTCTTCACTGGTGGCGTAACTTGCACTCTGATAGCCTAAGCTCGCCAGCATTTCCGCTGCCAGGTTGCGCAGCGGCGCTTCGTCGTCAACGAGCAAAATACATTCTTCGTTGCCACGCGGCAAGTCCTCAATTGTTAACAGCTGCCGATCATCCTCGCCAACAGCTGGCAGGTAAACGCTGAACTTGCAACCTTCGCCAACTTCACTTTCCAAATCAATTCCACCGCCATGCGCCTTCGCAATCGACATCGCCAGCGACAAACCCAGCCCGGTGCCCTGGCCAGCGGGCTTGGTGGTAAAAAACGGCTCAAACATACGTTCGCGCGTGGCGACATCAACGCCAGTGCCATGATCGCGCACCACGATTACCACGTATCGGTTGGGAGCAAGCTGTCCTTGCAACACCGTTTTCGGTTCAGATCGTGCGCGCAGATCACGCAACACAACCTCAATCTCAAGTTTGCCATCAGGCGGCATGGCCTGTAGACCATTAGTGGCCAGATTCATGATGAGCTGGTGTAATTCAGTCTCGTTGCCCTGCACCAATGCACCATAGCGCGCGACTCCCTGGGCGAATTCCACCTGATGCGGATTCGAGCCGCGCACCAGTGTGACAATTTCTTCAGCCAGATCGACAATATCGACCACCTGTTTTTCGTTGGCTGATTTACGGCTGAAAGTCAAAATCTGCGATACCAGCACGCGCCCGCGCTCGCCCGCTTTGACAATAGCATCAATGTTTTTCGCAATTGGACTGCCGGTTTCTGCTTTGGCGCGCGCCATTTCGCCATAGCCTAAAATTGAAGCAAGAATGTTGTTGAAGTCGTGCGCAATACCGCCCGCTAGCTGGCCAATTGCCTCCATTTTTTGCGCTTGATGCAAGGCGGCCTGCAGCTTTAATTTCTCCATCTCGGCTTCTTTCTTTTCGCCAATATTTTTGATGAAGCCAATAATGCGCCGCTCGGTTGAAATGCCATCGATCAAGCGCGTGTCATGTGCGAACGCATTAACACCAACGGTGACATAGTGCTCGTGATGAGCGGCATCAATGTGCTGTAGCACGCGATATTCCAGCACCGCCATTTGCAATTCGCTCGACAGCAGTTTCGCGCGCACCTCTGCCACTCGTTCGCGGTCGTCGGGATGAATGCGCCGTGCCCAATCAGGCACCGAGCGAATTTCGATCGGTGACAAGCCCAAAACGCCAATCGTGTCACCCGCCCAGATGATCTGGCTGGTGCGCTGATCAATTTCAAAAATCAGATTGTCGCTGGCACGCAAAGCCGCGTTATAGCGGCGTTCTAGATCAATCTTCTCGCGCAAGGCCTGCGTTCTGTCACGCAGCGTAGCGTCGGCAAGATCAATGGCAGCCATAAAAATAAACAGGAATTCCTGCAGTCTCAACAGCGCCACATTGGCGGGTACCAGCCCGCTGATAAACGGGCCTTGTTCGCGGCTGGTGAAATAGACGGCAACCAGCACATAAATTAATAGCGCCAGCGTGCTGCCGCGCGAGCTGAATCGGGCTACGGCCCACACAATAAACGGCAGCGAGAAATAAAAATAGGGTGGCGTCGCGCCATTGCTGTCCGGCAGGCGTGCATACGCCCACCAGGTTGAGCCTAATAATCCAATCAGCAACAGCACAATCTCTGCTGAGCGGTGGCGCAATAAATCCAGATCGCGCTGACGCCAGCGTACTGCCCAGGTCACGATAAGCGGCGCCATCAACATAATGCCCAAGCCATCCGAAATAAAAGCCGTCCAGAAGTTGGCTTGCAGCAAATCACCCTGCGTAGAGACCAGACGAGATGCCTGGAGCGCTTTTGCAGCAGCGGCGATTGCGTTTACACCGAGTACGGCAATGAGCAGAAACAACGCAAAGCGAATGACCACCAGTGGGGAGGCGACGCGGTATGCGCGATGCAACAAAATACCGGCCAGAAAAGTCTGCAAGGTATTAATGGCTGCACCGATTAATACCGATGTCCATCCAGATGGCGGCCCGGAGAGCGAGCTGGATGGTAAACCCTGTGACCAATCCAGAAAAAAAATTATATGTGCACAAAAAATACCGGACAGGGTGGCAACATGCGCAATATCATGCGGCGACCGCCTCAGCGCGACGACATAAATGCCCAATGCAAAGCCATTGGCCAGCCACGCCGATGCGGCAGCCGCAATTGTCGGCACCAGCCAGGCGGACGTCCAACACAGTGCCCAATAGCCTGAGAGTGCGATCAAGAGCCAAATAAATAACTTGATCGGCGGGCGCTGCTGAATCGTGCCGGATGGTTGGAGTGCAATTCTGGACACGTTTGATTGCTGACGAGTGTTAACTATCGGAGGTTGACGGGTACTCATTGCTGGCGGTGGATATTGTCCCACTGCGAATGATTTTTTGGCGAAAGTGCTTAGTAAAAAAAGCAGAAGAAAAATAGTCTCTTGTCAGGTTATGCGCGCCGTTTACATTACGATTACAATAAAAAGATTACAAGCGCATTATGGTACAACGGTTGTGGTTTCTCGAAGAAATACGTGGCGCGTACAGCGCCACCACCAGAGCTAGGGATGGTCAATGACGCAGCATATCGTAGCAGTGGATGATGACGAATCAGTGCGCAGCCTGATCGAGGATTATTTGACAGAGCAGGGGTTTACGGTGACGGCCGCGCAAAACGGTGCGGAAATGCATGCCGCCATGAGTGTCCATAAAGTGGCACTGGTGTTGCTGGATGTGAAATTGCCGAACGAGGATGGGTTTTCACTGGCGCGTGAAATTCGCTCGAAATCAAATGTGCCCATCATTATGCTGACTGGCCAAAATCATGAAGTGGATCGCGTGCTCGGTCTAGAGCTGGGTGCCGACGATTACTTGACCAAACCATTTAGCCCGCGTGAGTTGCTGGCCCGCATCAAAGCAGTGTTGCGTCGATACGAAGTGGGCAGCACCAAAGCCGCTGCCGATGCTGAAGCGAGAGACAGGCGTGCGGGTGATGTTCCTCCACGACGTGATGAATTCCGCACCTATAAATTTTCCGGTTGGGAGCTTTCAACCGGGACTCGCCGATTGCTCTCACCAGCCGGTGTCAGGGTTGAGCTCACCAACGGCGAGTTTGCGATGCTGGTCACGTTTTTGAAGTCACCCATGCGCGTGTTATCGCGCGATCAACTGCTGGAATCCAGCCGCCTGCATGATGACATTTATGATCGCTCAATCGATGTGCAAATTTTAAGGTTGCGCCGCAAGATCGAGACCGATCCGAACGAGCCGAAATTGGTTAAAACAGAACGCGGCGCGGGCTATATTTTTAATTCTGAAGTGACTTTCTAAATAAAAAATCCAGCTTGCTGGCTCCATTAGCGTTAGCGCCAGCCCTTTCCGTGCTCTTCATCAAACTGAATCTGGTCTTCGGCAAGCTGTTTTTCCAGCTCTGCCCGGCCCGCTTTGGCACCTGAGCTCAAGCGCTCATCATCATCAAAATCCGGCATGAGTGCATGCATGGATTTGATATTGTGCCGCCGGAAAATGTCGGCAATTTCGCGCGCGCGGAATCGATCTGTGCCTAATGCCTCCAGCGCATGACGCCCCACTTTTAGTGCTGCTTCGAACGTCTCACGCTCAATCACGGTGACGCCGCGCTTATACAGCTCAATATAGTGCGAAACATTGCGTGCCCGCGCGATGATGGTTACATTCGGAAAATGTTCACGCACGCGATCCGTCAGCGCGATGGAATCTTCCATGTCATCGATTGCGTTAATCAACAACTTCGCATTTTTGGCTCCCGCCGCTTCCAGCAAATCGAGCCGCGATGCGTCACCGTAAAAAATTTTATAGCCAAATTTTGCCAGCATTTCAATCTGCTCGGGATCGTGATCCAGTACCACTGGACGAATGCCGTTGGCGAGCAACAAGCGGCCCACGATTTGCCCGAATCGGCCAAAGCCTGCAATGATGATTTCCCCCTTCTCATCAATCACGTCGGCCTCACGTTTGTCCTCCGCCTGATTGGCGATAACCTTGTCGTGCAGCAAAAGTAAAAGCGGCGTTGCCACCATCGACATCGCCACGGCCATCACCAATTGTGATTCCCATTCTGCCGACAACACGCCCGCCACGCGCGCCGCGCCGAATACCACGAAAGCAAATTCACCGCCCTGCGATAACAACACCGCAAACAACCAGCGTTGCTTGCTGGTAATGCCGATAATGCGCGACACCATCCACAACGTGACAAGCTTTACCGCTAAAAAGCTGACCACCAATGCGGCGATGGTGAGCGGTGCCGTTTTCAGCAAGCCAAAATCCATCGCCATACCGACGGAAATAAAAAACAAGCCGAGCAGCAATCCTTTAAATGGCTCGATATCGCTTTCGAGTGCGTGCCGATATTCCGAGCTTGCCAACAACACACCCGCCAGAAAAGCACCCAGTGCCATCGATAATCCTGCGGACAACATGAGCTGCGAAATCGCGATCACCAGTAATAGCGCAAACGCCGTAAACACTTCGCGCAAATTGGCCGAGGCGACAATACGCAGCGCGGGCCGCGTGAGGTAGCGGCCAATCACCACCACGCCCACAATCGCGCCAACGGCTTTTAGCGCATTCAACCAAAACGGATCAGGAGAGGCCGCCGCCCCCACCGCGAGCAGTGGAATCACCGCCAGTAATGGAATCGCGGCGATATCCTGAAACAGCAAAATGGCGAAACCAGCACGACCGGTTGGTGTGGGCAAAAAATTTCGCTCGGTCATGGTCGCTACTGCAATCGCAGTGGAAGAAAGTGCCAATGCAAGCCCCGCCATCAGCGCCGCCTGCCACGGTAAACCAAACAACATCGCGCCTAATGCGAGTGCCGCGCCGCAGATGCCTAATTGCAAACTGCCGCCGCCAAAGACTTCACGCCGCATTGACCACAAACGCTTCGGCTCCAGCTCCAGCCCAATCACGAACAGCATCAGCACCACGCCAAATTCGCTGAAGTGCATGATCGATTCCACATCCGACACCAAATGAAATCCCCACGGCCCGATCACCACGCCCGCAATCAAATAACCCAACACCGAGCCAAGCCCCAGTTTTTTCGCGAGCGGCACCATCAGCACAGCTGCGGCCAAATAAATCAGTGCGTCGCGCATCATGATGCTTTCTCCAGCGAAACAAAGGTCGCGCGATGTACGTTGAGCCAATCCTGCAATCGCGATTTGAATGCATCTGCCTTGGTACTCAATTCATCATCGCTGATCACATGCGCGCCATGCACCGCAAACGGCGGCTGCCAAAACATCCCGCAAAAGCGCGCCGTCATTTCCATAGGCTTCACAAAATTCGCGAACTCATGTTCGTGAATGCCATGGGTGCTGTAAGCCTCGCTATCACCACCGGTCGATGGTACCCACAAACAATGCTTGCCATGCAGCGCGCGACCCCCTCCGCTGCCATCGTTCTTGCCACCATAAGCCCAGCCTAGCGCGAGTACTTTGTCGAAATAATGTTTCATCATGCCCGGCACGCTGTACCAGTAAAGCGGATGTAACCACACCGTCAAGGCGGCCCGCGAAAGCGCCGCCTGCTCGGCCGCAATATCAATATCGAAATCGGGATAACGTTCATAAAGCGAATGCACTGTGACGTCCGGCAGCGTCAGCGCGGCCTGCAACAGCGCGTGGGTGGCGCGTGAGCGGCTGGGATAAGGATGAGCGTGAATGATAAGGATCATGCGGAGTCCGGAGGTTATTTATATTTATCGCGTAGGCAAATCGTAGCGTAGATTCAGTGCAAAGCGCACCACGCTGGAAAAGCAATTGCATAAATGTGAATCTGGTTTACAAATGTTTTTGCCGCGCCGCAGCCCGCAAGTTGTCCGGGGCTAGAATATTGTTTTGCAACCTTCACCCAAAGATTGGCCATGTACACACCCACACATTTCAAAGAAGATCGCATCAATGTTTTGCATGAGCTCATAGCCCATCATCCGCTGGGCACCTTAATTACGATGACCGCAGACGGGCTTAATGCGAATCACATTCCGTTGATGGTGGACGCGAGTCGTGGTGAGTTGGGCACCTTGCGCGGACATGTGGCGCGCAGCAACCCGGTATGGCAAACATTCAAGCCGGAGGTTGATGCACTGGTTGTATTTCAAGGCCCGGATGCCTACATTTCGCCATCCTGGTATGCCAGTAAAAAAGATAACGACAAAGTGGTGCCGACGTGGAATTACGCGGTGGTGCATGCGGTCGGCCCGCTAATTATTCGCGATGATAAAACGTGGATGCGTGAATTTTTGAACGGCACTACCGATCATTTTGAAACGACGCGCAATACCCGCGCGCCGCGCTGGAAAATGGGTGATGCCCCCGAAGGTTATTTGCAAACCATGATGTGCGCCGTGGTCGGCATCGAGATTCCCATCAAGTCGCTGACGGGAAAATGGAAGGTCAGCCAAAACCGTCCGGCGGCTGATCGCGAAAGCGTGGCTAAGGCGTTGCAAGCAGGCGCGCGTGGCGCTGAAATTGCGATGGGGAAATTAGTGAAGCCCGCCTATTGAATATCCAAGTTCCAGCATTGGCGGGCTTTTACAAGCATTTATGACTGAAAATGCCCGTTAATGCTAGTGTTTGATTTTTAAAACGCGGTCAGTTTATTCCAACGCCGCATCCACCAGCCCGGCAATTGCGCCCACATTTTTAACGAGATCATCGGGAATACCGTGACGCTGTTTTAGATATTCGCCGCTGTTAAAACCGAGCCAGACTTTGCCACTCGCATCTTCCCAGGCGAGTGCTTTCAGTGGCAAATCAATCGCGGTTGATGGTGTGGCGATCATGACCGGTGTGCCCGCTTTCGGATTGCCCAGAAGAAGTAGCTGTGTGGGGCGCATTTTCAGTCCTGCTTTTTCGGCTTCATTGGAATGGTCAATTCGCGCAAAAATCGTGATGCCTTTTGCCTTGGCAATTTTTTCCAGGCGATCCATGGTTTCAGCAACGGAGTATTTGCTCGGTTTGGCGGTGATGCCGGATGATGGCGCGGGAGCTTGCGCCATCGCCGCAGTCACGCTCGCACAAAGCAGCAATAAAAGAAAAATATTCAATATTTTTTTCATGAAAATTCCTGTTGAGGTGGTGAATCAGAAAATGGAAATGATGATGCAATGACTGTGCAACTGTTTTTGTACGTTTGTGCACACTGTCTGGATGTTGCCAAATGAGCTATTGCACAAACGAAAAAGCAGTGCCCATAAACACTGCCGCACCCAGCCAATTATTATGCAGAAACGCCTTGAAGCATGCCGTGCGTTCGCGATTCTGTATGAGCGTGAAATGATAAATCGCGATGAGTATCGCCGCCGCCAGTCCCAGCCAATAAGGCCACGCAAAATTCAATTGCGCACCAACCGCTGCCATCAGCGCGATAAAAACAAAGTAGCAGATCATCACCGCCGCAACATCAAAGCGGCCAAATAACAACGCGGTGGTTTTAATGCCAATTTTAATATCATCATCACGATCCACCATTGCGTATTCGGTGTCATAGGCGAGCGTCCAAAAAATATTGGCAAGCAGCAACCACCACGCCAGCATCGGCACTTCACCTGTCACTGCGGCGAATGCCATCGGCATGCCAAAGCCAAACGCAATGCCGAGATAGGCTTGCGGCATCGCTAAAAACCGTTTCGTAAACGGATAGCTCGCGGCTAAAAACGCGGCGGCGATGGATAAATAGATCGTCAATCGATTCAGAAAGATAATGACAAGTGCAAACGCGGTTAGCGCAAGAACGGCGGCAATGATTAACGCTTCAGTGGAAGAAATTTTGCCCGAAGCCAGCGGTCGTCCGGCGGTGCGCTTTACCTGCCCATCAAAATCACGATCCGCGAAATCGTTAATCGCACATCCGGCGGAGCGCATCAGCACTGTGCCTATGATGAAGACCAGCAAAATTGTCGCGTCCGGCACGCCCTTCGCCGCCATCCACAAGCCCCACAAGGTTGGCCACATCAGCAATAAAATGCCGATGGGTTTATTGAGACGAACGAGTTGGAGATATAAATTGAGGCGTTCAATCATGTTTTTTGTTTGCTGTCGTATTCGAGAAGATTATCCCCATGTTTTCGCTGGTTGACACGCGTATTAATAAATATAAACGCTAATATCAGCGTGCATTTTGAGGCAAAAGTGCTTCAAACGCCGCACCTGTTCTAGTGTTTGTAAATAGAATTCACACATCGTTACGAGTCGAATGCGAATGCGATAATCCAGTTTGCGTGATTATTCGATCACGTCTTTTTTATTGCGCCATGACCACATTCACACCCCTTAAAAACGACAATTTCCTGCGCGCACTGATGCGCGAGCCCACGCCGTACACGCCAATCTGGATCATGCGTCAGGCCGGGCGTTATCTTCCCGAATACAACGCGACGCGAAAAAAAGCGGGCAGCTTTTTGGGCCTCGCAAAAAATCCGGATTACTGCACCGAAGTGACGTTGCAGCCGCTGGATCGCTTTCCGCTGGATGCCGCGATTTTGTTTTCTGACATTCTCACTGTGCCGGACGCGATGGGTTTGGGGCTTTATTTTGTCGAGGGCGAAGGGCCGAAATTTGAACGTCCGCTGCGCACCGAAGAGGACGTAAAAAAATTGCCGATGGCCGATATGGACCAGCTTAAATATGTGACCGATGCGGTCAGCCAAATTCGTGGTGCATTGGATCGCCGCGTGCCGCTGATTGGTTTTTCCGGTAGTCCGTTCACACTCGCCTGCTACATGATCGAAGGTGGCGGCTCAGATGATTTTCGCACCACCAAAACGATGATGTTTCAGCGCCCCGATTTGTTGCATTCGATTCTGGAAAAAAATACCGCGAGTGTCATCGCGTATTTGAATGCGCAAATTGAGGCGGGAGCGGAAGCCGTGATGTTGTTTGATACCTGGGGTGGCGCGTTGTCGCATCACGCGTATCAGGAGTTTTCGCTCGATTATGCGAAACGCGTGATGGCGCAATTAACGCGTGAACATCAGGGCCGCATTGTGCCGCGTGTATTTTTCACCAAGGGCGGCGGGCTGTGGCTGGAGTCGATGGCTAAGATGGGTGCAGATGCGTTGGGCCTCGACTGGACAATCAATTTGGCGGATGCTAAAAAACGTGTTGGTCATTGCGTTGCGTTGCAGGGAAATCTTGATCCGCTCACGTTATTTGCGCCGCCTGCGGTGATTGAGAAAGAAGCGGCGCGCGTGTTGAAAGAATTCGCGTTTGACAAAAACGCCAACGGGCACGTGTTTAATTTGGGTCACGGCATTTCACAATTTACGAATCCCGCCCATGTGGAAGCGCTTGTTCACGCCGTACACCGCGTCAGCGCTAGAGGATTGTGACCGTTGGCGTTGTCAAGCAGATTTTTTATGAATTTTTAGCCTTTTGGTCTTGCTTATGCACAGAAACCGTGATTTCGGACTATAAGGCGAACGCTAGGGCCTGTTTTAATGCAGCTCTTCGTAAATTATTGATTAGCAACAGTTTTTATTTTACTGCGGTGCACAAAGCATTCTGTAAGTGGTAAAAAAAGTGAGTTATTTCAACACCAAAGCCAGTCTATGCACAAAGTTATCCACAGGAAAGCGCAACTCTTCCCGTGAGCTGCCTAAGACATAAGCAAATCGATTCGCGAGGCCAGATTGCTGTCCGACTTTATTTACGCTAAGGTACTTTTTTGATGGTGCCTCACACACGGTGGCGATGAAAAAAGTTTTGTCAGAAAGCCCGCCCTTGCCGACGTTAAGTGCGCCAATTGCCAAGGTGATTCTGGACGTTCCGCTCACGCGATCATTTGATTTTTTGGCTCCTGGTTTGGGTGCAGAATCGATTGGTCGTCTGGTGATTGTGCCATTTGGACGTGGCACGGGGCGTGGAACTGGACGTGGATCCGGACGTGGAACCGGGCGTGGCGGCGCGGGCACCGAAACCGCCGGCCTGATTATCGATGTGGTGGATGCAACTGAAGTGCCACTCGCGAAACTCAAATCTGTTTTAGCCTTGCAGATGAATGTGCCCGCGTTCACGGCCACAGATTTGTCGCTATTCCGATTTTGTGCGCGCTACTATCACCATCCGCTAGGCCAGGTTGCGCTTAACGCGATTCCACCGACGCTGCGTTTGCCGAAATTTTTTTCGCCGCGCGTGCAACATGCCTATGCCATCACTAATGCTGGCCGTGAACATTTGCTGAAATCACGCGCTGCTGTGCAACGGCAGATACTCAACTTGCTCGCCGAATGTGATGTCATCACAGAAGCGCAGCTCAAACAGCAATTCGACAGAGCGAGCACATCGATTCGCGCGCTGCTGGAAAAAAACCTTATTGCGGTGGCTAAAATTTCAGCCAACGCGGTGCACAAAACTGACGTTATTTTTACACCGGCGCACGCACTGAATGTCGGCCAAAGGCTGGCGGTTGCGGCTATCGAAAAAACTTTGCATCAATTCACGCCGATATTGCTCAACGGCATCACCGGCAGCGGCAAAACCGAAGTGTATCTGCACGTTATTTATCGCGCATTAACGCAACAAAAACAGGCGCTGGTGTTAGTACCTGAAATCAATTTGTCACCCGCCTTCGCGCGCGCCGTTGCGGCGCGGTTTCCGCATAGTGAAGTCGCGGTGCTTCATAGCGGCATGGCTGACGGTGCGCGTACTGATGCGTGGCTTACGGCACAATCCGGGCGCGCCGATATCGTGATCGGCACCCGGCTCGCGGTATTCACGCCGATGCCGCGTTTGGGATTGATTATTGTCGATGAAGAACACGACACATCGTATAAACAGCAGGAAGGTTTTCGCTATTCGGCGCGCGATGTCGCGGTGTTTCGCGCGCATGCCGCCGCGTGCCCGGTGGTGCTGGGCTCGGCCACGCCCTCGCTTGATACGCTGCACAACGTGGAACGTGAGCGATTCACGCAAATAAATTTGACCGAACGCGCGGTCGCTAACGCCGCGCTGCCCCGCGTGGAATTTATCGATACTAATATCGAGCGCAGCAGAAATGGACTCACCGAAACTCTGATCCGCGCGATTGATGAAACCGTCAAGCGCGGCGAGCAAGCGCTAATATTTATCAACCGTCGCGGCTACGCCCCCGCGCTCGTGTGTGCGCAATGCGGCTGGATGCCTGCATGTGCTCGCTGCACCGCTAAGCTGGTATTCCACAAAACTGATCAGCGTTTGCGCTGTCATCATTGCGGATTTCAATCGCGCGTACCGGGCAAATGCGGCGATTGTGGCAGCCTTGAGCTCGTCGCCGCGGGTGAAGGCACCGAGCGCGTGGAATCGTCGCTTAAAGCGGCCTTGCCGAACCTTAAAATGGCACGCGTGGATCGCGACTCCACCCGCAAACGCGGCAGCGCCGAAAAAATTTTCGAGCAAGCCGCCAAAGGTGAGCTGGATGTACTCGTCGGCACGCAGATGTTATCGAAGGGGCACGATTTTCCGAACATCACGCTGGTCGGCGTCATCAACAGCGATGGCGCGATTTTTTCTGCCGATTTCAGAGCGGCAGAAAGATTGGCCGCGCAGATGATGCAAGTCGCCGGCCGCGCCGGTCGTGCGCAACTGGCAGGCCGCGTACTGATTCAAACCCGCTTCCCCAGCCATCCGGTTTACCAGGCGATTGCTGCGCAAAATTACGCGCAGTTCTCATCCATTGCGCTGAAAGAACGTGAAGCATCAAATCTGCCGCCGTATTCATTTCTTGCCATGCTGCGCGCCGAATCGAAAGACGGCCAGATGCTGGCTAACTTTATGGCGAGTGCCGCGAAACTGGCAGGCGAATTTAATCGCTTGAACGGTGACCAAGTACAAGTCTGGGATTCGGTTCCGCCCACGCTCGCGCGTAAGGCCGGTTTTGAGCGTCGGCAATTAATGGTGCAAGCGCAATCTCGTAAAGCATTACAACAGTTTTTGTCGGGCTGGTTGCCGTTGATAAATGAGTACCAAACAAAAGAAAAATTGCGCAACATCAAATGGATTATCGATGTCGATCCGCAGGATGTGTAGACAAAATTGCAGCGAAATTGCTTCTAAAAAATGGCGATACTGCGCACGATTCTACAAAAGTGGTTGGAAAATGCCCCCAAAATCGCTATAATCAGTGGCTTCGCTTAAATTTTTACAAACGAATAAAGGCCTGGTAGCTCAGTCGGTAGAGCAGAGGACTGAAAATCCTTGTGTCGGTGGTTCGATTCCGCCCCAGGCCACCAAGAAATCAGTGACTTAGTGCATCGACGCTGGTATGGTTAGTGTGCGTGGTGCAACGGTAGTGCATTAAAGAGTAATGCCGTTAGCTCCCATGATGACCTAGTCGAGATTCTTGGCCAAGTCGCATTTTCCGCTGTCATTGTGATGGCGATGTGGACAACTGGGGGGTTCCCTTAACCCGCGCGTG
>JANXWW010000062.1 GCA_025350945.1 Burkholderiales bacterium | reverse complement strand
TCGACGAATTGAAAAAAGTATGTTGTGTGTTGTGTATGGTGAGCAGGCACTGATCGTGCATCTTGATGATGTCGTCCAAACGCATCCGGCTTGGTTCGACATTAACTAAACATTACGAAATTAGAAAATTTATGCTCACTCTAAAAACCTTGTGCCGCGATTGCAATGCCTGTTTCGCATCAGGCATTGTGATGCTCGTCATCGCATTCAGCGCGCTCGCGATCCCTGCACACGCCAAACCGCTGCGCTACGCCACCCAAGACGAGCCGCAAACACTCGATCCGCACTCAGCCAATTTAGCCGTGACCAATCGACTGCTCGGCAATGTTTACGAAGGCCTGGTCGGACGTGATAAAGATTTCAAACTGGTGCCGTGGTTGGCCGTTTCGTGGACGCAGCCGGATGTAAAAACATGGCGATTCAAGCTACGCCCAAGCGTGAAATTTCATGACGGTGCGCCTTTTACAGCAGACGATGTAGTGTTTTCGGTGGAGCGTGGTCTTTCCGCGAATTCACAAATGAAAGCCTCGCTGCAAGGGGTAGCGAGTGCGAAAAAAATTGATGATTTGACGGTCGATGTTTTGATGAAAGAGCCCAATCCCGTTTTGCTTAATCATATATTTTTCTTCCGCATCATGAGTAAATCGTGGGCGGTTAAGAACAACGCGCTCACCCCGCAAAATTACAAAGACAAAGAAGATACCTTTGCATCACGCAATACCAACGGCACCGGCCCGTTCATGGTTACCGTAAGGCAACCCGACGTAAAAACTGAGCTGGTCGAGAACCCAAACTGGTGGAACAAATCCAGTCCCGAAAAAGGCAACATCACCAAGGTCACCTTGCTGCCGATTAAAAATAACGCGACACGGCTGGCGGCGTTGCTTTCGGGTGAAGTCGACTTCGTGAACGACCCGCCCTCGCAAGATATGGCGCGTCTAGCCTCATCACCCAACATCACGATGATAAAGGGTGCGGAATCCCGTGTTCAGTATTTAGCGTTCGATCAAAATCGCGATGAGTTGCTCTATTCAAACGTGAGGGGCAAAAACCCCTTCAAGGACATTCGTGTTCGCCAAGCCATTGCCCACGCAATTGATGCTGAAACGATCAAAACCAAAGTCATGCGCGGTCTGTCCCGGCCGACTGCCACTATCATCACGCCAGTCGATCAGGGATATAGCAAGGACGCGGATGTGCGCCCCGCGTACAACATTGAGCGCGCCAAAGCTTTGCTGACAGAAGCAGGCTACCCTAACGGATTTGAAGTCACACTCGACTGTGGCTCTGTGCAGCCCGCCGCCGATATTTGCCAGGCGATTGCACCGATGATGGCGCGCATTAATATTAAAGTCACGCCAAACATTGTGCCCACCGCAAACTACTTTCAGAAAATTCAAAAATTCGACACGAGCTTTTATCTACTAAGCTGGAGTTCACCCACCTCTGATGCGCTGTACACCTTACAGAGCTTATTGCGCACCTATAGCGGCGATAGTACCGGCAACGGTGACTCCAACTATGGCCGCTATTCGAACACGAAGATGGATTCGCTGATTGATAAAATCCGGGTCGAGAACGAGTTAAAAAAGCGCGATGAATTTATTCGTGAAGCACTCTTGCTCGCGAATGCGGAACTTCCCGTTGTCCCGATTCACCAACAGCTATGGCCGTGGGCGATGCGCAAAGGCTCCACCGCCATTTTGCCGCCCAATAACGTGCCGTATTTTTTTCGTTTCAGTTTGAAATAGATCGCCGAGTTAAATAGTTAACTCATCACGCCAACCGGAAATAACCAATGCTCGCCTTTATCGCCCGCCGTCTTCTACAAAGCATTCTGGTCATGCTTACCGTTGGCTTCATTGCGTTTTCACTGTTCAATTTTGTTGGTGACCCCGTCGCACTAATGCTGCCGCCCGAAGCCACGCAGGCAGATCGCGATGAAGTCCGCAAATCACTCGGCCTCGATAAACCGTTTTACACCCAGTTTGCGGTGTTTGTGCAAAACGCATTACAAGGTAATTTCGGCATCTCGCTGCGTCTGGGTCGACCCGTTTCCCAATTGCTGGCAGAGCGCCTTCCCGCGACGTTGGAGCTGGTGGGCGTCGCCACCCTGCTGGCGCTGCTGGTGGGGATACCAGCAGGCATTTACACGGCGCTCAAACGCGATCACTGGTCATCCAAATTACTGCTGACCGGTTCACTCGTTGGCGTATCGCTGCCGAATTTTTTGATCGGTATTTTTTTAATCGTGATTTTCGCGGTGTGGCTCGGCGTGCTGCCGTCGTTTGGTCGCGGCAATACCACACAGCTTGGGTTTTGGTCTACCGGCTTTCTAACCGTTTCAGGACTGAAGGCGGTCATATTGCCCGCCGTTACGCTGGGATTTTTTCCGGTAACACTCATCATGCGTTTGGTGCGCTCGGAAATGCTGGAAGTCTTGCGCACCGATTACATCAAGTTCGCACGTGCGCGCGGCTTGTCGAATCAAGCCGTGCATTTTGGTCACGCACTCAAAAATACGCTCGTGCCAGTCATCACCATTACTGGCCTGCAGCTTGGCGGCTTGATCGCGTTTGCGATTATTACTGAAACTGTATTTCAATGGCCGGGCATGGGCCTGCTATTTATTCAGGCGGTGCAGTTTGCCGATATTCCCGTGATGGCCGCTTATCTTTGTTTGATTGGATTTATTTTTGTGACCATTAATTTAATTGTCGATACGCTTTATTACGTCGTCGATCCACGGCTCCGCATGGAGACATCATCAGCGGGAGGCCATTGATATGACAGATTCATTGAGACGCTTTTTTGATAGCGATATCTGGCACAAATTCAAACGCGATCCGCTGGTGATCACGGCGGTTGTTGTTGGGCTGATACTTATTTTGTCATCCGCATTCGCGCCCCTGTTCGCCCCACACAGCCCATTCGATTTAAAGACACTAAATCTGAGCGACGCATTCACGCCACCTGCCTGGATTCACGAAGGCAAATCGCAATTTATGCTCGGCACCGACGACCAAGGCCGCGACGTGCTTTCCACCATTATGTACGGCTCGCGCGCCTCGCTGGTGGTGGGCTTTGCGGCGGTGTTACTGTCGATGATTGTCGGCATCACCCTTGGTCTTATCAGCGGCTATTTCGGCGGCGCGTTAGACGCGTTCATCATGCGCGTGGCTGATGTGCAGTTATCATTTCCGGCAATATTGATCGCGCTGTTGATTAGCGGCGTGGCCAGAGTTGTTATTCCGAATTCACAACACGATCAAGTCGCGATTTACGTTTTGATTTTCGCCATCGCCGCATCTGGCTGGGTGCAATACGCGCGCACGGTGCGTGGTTCAACCTTGGTCGAACGCAACAAGGAATACGTGCAAGCCGCCCGCGTGATTGGCCGTCGTCCGCTCGCCATCATGTTTTCGCACGTGCTGCCCAATGTGCTGGGACCAGTGATGGTATTAGCCACGCTGCACATCGGCACCGCGATTATCACCGAGGCCACGCTTTCCTACCTCGGTGTCGGCATGCCGGCGACGCAGCCAACATTGGGCACGATGATTCGTATTGGCGGCGATTTTTTGCTCTCTGGTGAATGGTGGATTCTGTGGTTTCCGGGCACTGCATTGGTGATACTGGTGTTGTCAATCAACATTATTGGCGACTGGCTGCGCGACGCTATTAATCCAAAACTTCGCTAGGACGCTACACGTGACCACACCTTTACTGCAAGTCAAAAATCTTCGCATCGAATTCCCCACCCGCCGCGGCATTCTCACGGCGGTTGACGATATCAGCTTCGACATTGCCGCTGGTGAAGTGCTGGGCGTAGTGGGTGAATCTGGCGCTGGCAAATCGCTCACAGGTGCTGCCGTCATTGGTCTGCTTGAGCCGCCAGGCCGCATTGCCAAAGGCGAAATTTTATTGGCCGGGCGACGCATCGATAATCTGCCGTTTGAAGAATTGCGCAAAATTCGTGGGCGTGAAATTGGTGCGATTTTTCAGGATCCGCTGACATCACTCAATCCGCTTTACACCATCGGTCGTCAAATCACAGAGACCATCGAAACGCATCTTGACCTCACGCACGCTCAGGCAACAACGCGTGCTATCGAATTGCTGAATGAAGTCGGCATTCCTGCCGCGGAGAAGCGCATTGATCATTATCCGCATCAGTTCTCCGGCGGTATGCGTCAGCGGGTGGTGATTTCATTGGCGCTCGCGGCGAATCCAAAATTAATTATCGCGGACGAGCCCACCACTGCGCTCGACGTATCCATTCAGGCGCAGATCATTACGCTGATTAAAAAACTCTGCCGCGAACATCACACGGCGGTGATGCTGGTCACCCACGACATGGGCGTGATCGCGGAAACAGCAGACCGCGTCGCTGTGATGTACGCAGGACGCATTGCCGAAATCGGCCCCGTTGCTGAAGTGATTCATTCGCCGCAGCATCCTTACACGATTGGTCTGATGGGCGCGATTCCGAGCGTCGGTGACAATCACGAACGACTCTCGCAAATTGATGGCGCCATGCCACGCCTGACCGCGATTCCCAGCGGCTGCGCGTTCAATCCGCGCTGTACGCGAATCAAGGATGTCCCGAACAATCGCTGCACAACCGAGCGGCCTGATCTATTGCCTGCGGGCGAAACCCGGGCCGCTTGTTGGTTGCATGCAATTAACAAACAAGCGGTGACCGCATGAACA
>JANXWW010000050.1 GCA_025350945.1 Burkholderiales bacterium | reverse complement strand
TCGCGAAGCGCGCCGATAGCCGTGATCGCCAATAAATCACTGCATGCAAAAATCGCATCAAAGGCAATTTTTTTTGCGACCAGCGATTTCACCGCTTCGCGCGCAGCCTCTGCAACAAACGGCACGACGACGTTCAACTCTCCTGACATCGGTAATCCAAGTGCTGCATGAGCACGTTCGTAACCTTCGAAACGTTGCGCGACTTCCGGCATTTGTGTATCGCCAAAAAACGCTATTCTGCGCCGACCCGTTTTCAATAAATGACCAGTCGCCAAATTACCGCCCTCAACATTATCACTGCCGACAGTGCAGTACAACTGCTTCGGCAATTCCGCCCCCCACACCACCAGCGGCAAATGACGGGATGCAAGTTCGTTTAGTTGATCGTGATGCCCCCACTGGCCAATCACGATCACACCGACTGCGCGGCCCGAATCGCAATACTGCGCCGCCAGATCAAGGCGATCCGCATCGATTCGCGACAGCAGCATATCGTAGCCTTGCAGCGTCAACGCATCCGCAATACTGCCCAGCATGCCGATAAAGAATGGATCAGAAACATGCTGACGCGACGAAGAATCGTAGGGAATGACGACCGCCACGGTGCGGTTCTGCCCGCGTCGTAAATTTTGCGCGCCGACGTTGACTGAATATTTGAGCGACTTCGCGAGCTCGGCAATCCGGGTGCGGGTTTTTTCGCTCACCAGCGGGCTTTGACTTAACGCGCGCGACACGGTGGAAACCGATACGCCTGCCAGCCGTGCGATATCGTCCATCTGCACTTTTGATGCCTGCGCTTTTGACGCAAGCGCATTCATGCTGGACTTTGGTAACACACGAGTGTTTTCCAACAATTCTTGTTTTGAATTAGCCATGAATGTGCGCTTCTTTAAGATTTTTATCCTTCGTATTATAGGGGTGACACCAGCGTGAATAAAACTCCCGCGATGCCGGTACCGCGCCATGAACACCACAAATCGCGGCGGCCAACTCACTGGCACGCAAGAGACTCTGGTCAACCGGTATGCCTTGCGAACGACTGGCGAGGAACATCGCCGAGAACGAATCGCCCGCGCCCACCGTATCGGCCACCACCACGTCCGAGACGGCTTGACCCTCCAAACTCATCATTCCATTTTCATCAAAATATGCATACCCTTTGGTACCACGCGTGACCAATAAACCAGTCACCATAAATTTTTTCACTAATGCCATAACACTGTTTTTAAATTGTGAGGATTGCCAGGGCGCATCGGCTTTACTTTCGCCCAGCCATTTAAACAAAGTGCGCAGCTCTTCTTCGTTCACCTTCACGATATCCGCCAGCGCCAACGAATCCTCGCAAATCGCGCGGATATCGGGCATGTCGCGCAAGTTAAGATCAAGATAGACAATACCCGTAAACGCTTTCACCAAATGGCGAATCGTTTCGCGTGAGGTAATTGAGCGCTGCGCGAGTGTGCCGAAATAAAGATAGTCTGCATCCGAACTCGTGCATGCCCGAATCGCTGGTGCTAGATCGAGATAATCCCAGGCCTGATCATCGGTAATGGTGTAGTAATTTTCGCCTGACGTTATGCGCACTTGCACCGTTCCTGTCGGGCGCGTGGCATCGGTTTGCACGCCATCCAAACTAACGCCAAATCGTGCCACCCCTGTGCGCACCAAATGTCCATTGGCATCATCACCGAGCCGCGTCACCAGACGCACATTGGCTCCCAGCGCAGCCGCCGAACACGCCACATTAAAAGGCGCGCCACCAATCACGCTGCGCTCTGGAAAAACATCAATCAACGCCTCACCCAGAACGATAATGCCGCCGCTCGTATGAACGTTTGCGCCCAAACCTGCATTCTTGTCTGTATATTTTTCGAAATTCATTTTCAGTTTTTCTGAGCTTATCTATTCGACAATGCGAAAATTTTAACAATGCAATCGTTATCCAAGATTTCATGCGCATTGTGGCATAGACGTTTGAAAAATATTGAGAGATTATTTTTAAGGCAAGAAATTCTCCTTGAATAGATGCGGGTGAGAAATTTAATTTTGTAAAAAACAGGCCACAAAAAAAGCGACCCGAAGATCGCTTTTTATTTTTAGAAATTATCGAATACTAGCCCGCCATTTGCACCGGGATCTTGCTGCGCTGATCTTTGATGTGATTTTTTTCGTCGACGTAAACCAGGGCAGGCTGATAGTTGTTCAGCTCGATTTCGTTGTAGGCGGCGTAGCTGGCAATAATTAAAATATCGCCGGGTGCAGCTTGTCGTGCAGCGGCACCGTTGACGCTGATAATGCCAGAACCGCGTTGCCCAGAAATAGCGTAGGTCGTAAAACGCGCGCCGTTGTTGACGTTGTAAATATCAATCTGCTGATATTCCTTGATATCGGCGGCATCGAGTAAATTTTGGTCAATCGCGCACGAGCCTTCGTAATGCAGTTCCGAATGGGTGGTGATGACGCGGTGAATTTTCGATTTCAACATCATGCGCTGCATATTGCCTCCAGTTAAGAGTAGCGGAGTATATAAACAATTTTTAGATGAAATGCTCTAGCGGAAACACTTAGAACACCTCTTCTGATTTTTTCTTATTTTAGAGGGTACCACTCGTTTTTGTGCAGCGCAACATTTGTAATGTTTTGCCAATTTAGTTATGGCTACAGCACCAACAGCACATCGCGATTGCGAACGTACTTTGCGAGAAATCTGCTCTTGGAATACTCCGTTTGCGACGAAAAATTTCTCGCAAAAGCGCTCGGAATGATAAAGTTATAACCAATGCTGGCGCGGCTTTCGGAGTAAAAATGGCTCAAACGCCTTGCTGGTGCTTGTGTTTATAAATTTTATGTCAATTCAAGATTATCAATCAAGCGCGTTTTGCCCAGGCGGGCCGCAGCGAGAATGACGAGTGCGCAATCACTCGCAACGGGCACCAGTAAATCTTCGCTGCGTCGCACGGTGATGTAATCCGGCAGCCAACCGCGTGCGGTAAGTGCGGCGACGGCTACAGTTTCCATCGCTGAAAAATCGCGGCGGCCGGAAAAAATTTCTTTTTTTATTTTTGATAACGCGGCAAATAATTGCGGCGCCTCGGCACGTTCCGCCGCATGCAAATAACTGTTGCGCGACGATAACGCCAGCCCATCTTCCGCGCGCACTGTATCGGCCAGCACCATCGTTATCGGCAAATTAAGTTGTCGCACCATGTTGTCGAGCACGCGACATTGCTGATAATCTTTTTTGCCAAATACAGCAACCGTTGGCTGCACCATATTGAACAATTTCAGCACCACCGTTGCTACGCCGCGAAAATGTCCGGGCCTAGCCGCACCATCGAGAATGTGTTGAATCTCCGGCGGCTCAATAAAATAATTTTGCGATTCGGGATACATCTCGGCCTCAGTCGGCGCGAAGATGACATCAACACCCGCCGCGCGACATTTATCAGCATCGTCTGCAAACGTGCGCGGATAGGAAGCGAAATCTTCCTGCGGCCCGAACTGCAGGCGATTCACAAAAATTGAAACCACCACGCACCCATGCGTAGCAACACGATCGCGCGCAATGCGGGTGAGATCAATATGGCCCGCATGCAAGTTTCCCATGGTGGGCACGAACCCAATGGCGGCTTCCGATTTCAGGCGCGCACGCAGCTCGGCAACGGTGTGAATAACATCCATCGCCATTAACCTGCGTTCATGTATTCGCGCATGCCGCGCAGCGATTCGATGCGCGTACACAACATTTGCAAGTGCTCGGGATTGTCGGCGAAATTAAATCGATCACTATTCACGATCAGGATCGGCGATTCGCTGTAATCATAAAAATAACGCGTGTAGGTTTCCGACAGACGCATTAGATAATCTTCCGTAATGCCGCGTTCCATCGGCCGGGCTCTTCGCTGAATGCGGGTCATCAGCGTATTCACCGTCGCCTGCAAATAGATCACCAAATCAGGCGTGGGCGCTTGCGGTTTTAAATGATTGTAAAGCTGCGAGTAAAGCTGAAATTCGTTGTCATCCAGCGTGAGCTTGGCAAACAGCGCGTCTTTCGCGAGCATGTAATCGGCGATGGTTTTTTTCTCGAACAAATCAGGTTGCTTGATGGCGGCGAGCTGATTGATGCGCTGGAATAAAAAAAACATTTGCGTGGCCAGCGCATAGCGTTTCATGTCGCGATAAAACTGCGGCAGAAATGGATTGGCCCCCGCATCCTCCAGCAACAAACTGGCACCATATCGTTCGGCAATCAGCCGCGCCAGCGTGGATTTACCGCTGCCAATCGGGCCCTCCACCACCACATAACGATATTTCATCGCGCGCGCTCCTCGTATTTTCGCACCCCGCTCACGTCCAGCGCCACTAATAGTTCCAGCACATAACCACGTCCGGGAATAGCTAACTCCGGCGCGATCTCAGCCAGTGGCCACAACACGAACGCGCGCTCATGCATACGCGGATGCGGAATGGTGAGCATGGGTTCATTCATGGAAATATTGTCGAACAACAAAATATCGAGATCAAGCGTGCGTGGCCCATCGCGCACTGTACGCACGCGCTGGTGCGCAGCTTCAATTTCAATCAGATGGCTCAGCAATTCGGATGGGTTTAACGTGGTTTGTAATTCTGCCACCGCATTCACAAAATTGGGCTGTTCCGCCAAGCCGATGGGCACCGTGTCGTAGAACGACGAAACGCGCACGAGCGCGGTATTCGGAATTTCATGGATTTCGCGCAACGCACGTGAGAGCTGCACCAATGGTTGCTCAAGGTTGCTGCCAAGCCCCAGGAAAACAGTTGCACGTGGATTCATCGTGAATTAATCAAGCGCATCATCAGGCAAAGAAGGAGCAACAGAATCAGCCGTTGCAGCAGAATCACTTGGCTTTTTACGCTTGCGACGACGTTTCTTTTTCGGTTCATCGTCAGGCAAAAACATGGCCTCGCGCTCGGCATCAGACGCAATCTGAAATTTTGCCCACCAGTGGGCCACATCCTGCGGCGCATCGCCGACTTCGGCTCTCAGCTCAAAAAAATCGTAACATGCGCGGAATCCTGGATGCGACAACACGCGATAAGCCTTGACGGCAGAGCGCTGCAAAAATTTAGACTGATGCGCCCACAACTCTTTCACCATTGGATCATATCGACGTGGAATCGCGAGTGTTTTGCGCTGCTCATCAAGCACATCGTCCATCGCTTCGTGCATCGCCTGCACGGGCCTCACACCCTTTGCCATCAGTGCAGCTTGACGATTCTGCATCGGAAACCAGAACAGTGCCGCAAATAAAAATGAGGGCGATACGCTTTTATCCACCGCGATGCGTGCGTCAGTTTGATTCAATGCCGCCACCACAAATGGTCGGCTTTGCGGATTTTCAAGTAGCGAATCAATAATGGGCAAAAGTTTTTTGTGCAGACCGAGCGCGCGCAATTTTTCAATACACAGCAACGAATGACCGGATAACAACAGCTTTAGCATTTCATCAAACAAGCGCGCAGCGGGGACGTTTTCAAGCAGCGGTGCCATGGTGGCAATCGGCGCTTCCGTTGCCGCGTCAATCGTGAAGCCGAGCTTGCCAGCGAGGCGCGAGGCACGCAACATGCGAACCGGATCTTCGCGATAGCGCTCAGCCGGATCGCCAATCATCACCACGCGTTTCTTCTGAATGTCAGGCACGCCGTTCACGTAATCCCACACTTCTTCGCGCGCAGGATCGTAGAACAATGCATTCATCGTGAAGTCGCGGCGGATAGCATCTTCCTGCTGATTGCCAAATACGTTGTCGCGCAACAAGCGACCATGCTCGTCAGCTTGGGATTTTGGGCCTATCGGTTGATTGCGCCTGGCGTCGCGTGGGCGGCGGCGCGAACGGTTGTTGTTTTCAGATTCATCTGCACGTGTGTCAACGTCAACATCAACATCAACATCATCAACTTCAAGCTGGTCAGAATTTTTTTCAGCAGCGATTTCGGCTGCGGGCGCTTCGGGCTCACCACCTGCCCCGCGAAATGTGGTCACCTCAATGGTTTCCGGCCCGAACATCACATGCACAATACGGAATCGTCTGCCGATAATCCGTGAACG
Organism: Burkholderiales bacterium; assembly: GCA_025350945.1. GTDB lineage: Bacteria > Pseudomonadota > Gammaproteobacteria > Burkholderiales > Usitatibacteraceae > UKL13-2. The sequence continues at coordinate 99 of JANXWW010000050.1, read as the reverse complement.
GCGAAACACACCACGCACCTGCTCTGGCGTGGCACTGGTGGCAATATCAAAATCTTTCGGATGACGGCCCAGCAATAAATCGCGCACCGCGCCGCCGAC
>JANXWW010000044.1 GCA_025350945.1 Burkholderiales bacterium | reverse complement strand
ATTGCGCAAAAGACGAGTGATAAATATCGCGAAGCGCTAGTGCGTTTGGCTGGATGATTCGATCATGCCGCGCTAGGTTCTGGCGCGACGGTTCAACCACTGTACGCAAAGTGCGATCACGATTGCGGTAACGAAGGCTGTCGCAACGCTCACACGATTGAGCAATTGTGTGAGCGCAAAGCAAAACGCGACGAGTGAAAATAAGCCGCGTGGCAGCCCGCGCAAAATTGCGGTGGCGTGATTTTTTCCGGCGTTCACATGTGTGAAGATTGCCAGTACCGGCGTTAACACTGGAAACAGCGCAAGCAATCCACTCACGCGTGGCCCTGCCGATTGCGCGAGTGTGGTGACAGCATAAGTGAGCCCCGCGCCCACCAACATGCGCAATGCCAATTCAAAGCGCAACAGCGGCAGCGGCGATAAATTTGCAGACTGCGCAGGAAACAACCGCGGTGCCACCAGCAGCGCCGCAAGTGCGAATGCGCCAGTCATGAATGCATTCAGCGGTATAAAGACGACCGGCAGGGCAACGATGGCCCACGCGAGATAGGCCACCGTTGTTGCGATCAGCGCGTTTGCGTTGCGCGCCATCCAAGCGTACGAGGCGACCCAGGCAATGACGCCAGCAACGGTGGCAAGCGTGTAGATTGCGGCATCACACGCAAAACCAGCACCTTGTTCGAGCGCGATTAAAAACAAAATCGGTGCGACTACCACCGGTAATCCCGCCAACCACCCAGCCACGCTGGGGCCAAAGCGCTGACCCGCGATTGAAATCAGACCCAGAAAAAGCGGCACCAGCGTGAGTTTGAGAATAAGCAAAGTCATTCCGCGTTAGCGTCATGGGTGATGATTAACGAAACACAAGCGAACATTTTCGATACGGTATGCAATGCAGCGGAATCACTAGCCAGCGAAGATAGCATATACAAGAAAGCTGTCCTGGCTAAATTTGCAAATTCTAGGCTGGCTGAGCCGTTTAGAGCAAACAAAATTTAGCTTGAAGCCTGTGCCCCTTTAGTTAACGGGACGTTCGCCGCGCAGTTCCTGTCAGCTAAGTTCAGAGAGTTGTTTTAGTTTTTTGATCAGGCCCGGCACGCGCGCCTGGCTGCCTAAATCCGATGACAGTTGTCCAGGCAGTGCGTCCATAAAATCCCGATTGTTCAGTAGTAGCGTGAATTCGGTTGCGAGATACGCTCGCAAATCAGGTGGCGATTGCGCCGCCTCTTCGAGTATCGTCGCACGTCCATCTACAACGGCGATGATGTCCTCAAGATCGTGGCTCGCCATATAGTCGCCCTTGCCCCGCCCTTTGAAGGCTTCTAGTTTTGTGCCGAGGAACACTGGCGCGGCGATGAGCTTGATTGTAAGTTCGTTCGACAGCTTCAACGTGACTGCGCTATCCACGGCCAGCAGATACCAGCGGTTGTGGAAGCCCAGAATCTTTTCGTCAGTTGGCATCAGATCGACGGTGACCTCTCCGCATTTCCAACGGCAGATCGGCGCATCGGCGCTCATATCGTGCACAAAACCCAACGCTTCAAATTGTCTTTCGAGCGCATGAAATTCTTGTTTTGAAACCACGTGTGCGACCAGATCAACATCGTCTGTCATGCGAATAGGTTGCGCCCGCACATTGGTAACGAAGAGGCCGGTCGCGCAACCGCCCACAACCACCAGCGACTTGCGCAGCGGCCCCAGCATTGAGGCAACTGTCGTCAGGATGGCAAGATTTTTTTCATCGGAGGTGATGGTCATCATGTTGATCGGGTTACCACGTGATCAGCGAAATCGTTGTTCGAGTAAGTCCATTGCAAGCTGCCGCTCTCGCGCAGCGCCGATGCGCAAGGCGTCGAACAAAGAAAGCATTTCATATAGCGCTTTGTCTTCAAGTGCGGCCAACGGGGCTTTTTCATATAGCGGCAGCAACGTTATCCCGCGAGTCGTGCACTCAATGCTCGGCCATACTGGCGGATTCTCGTCTGCGAACAAGACTTTTTCATTCAAGGGACTCGCACCATGCGCCGTGGGAAGGCCAATCGTTATTTCTCCGCGCACCGCTGGAAAGGCGTAAGGCGCGCCGTAATAAATAAAATGCTTTAGCGTTGCCATGATCGGTCGAACCTTGCCCTCAATTTCTGTTGCAAGCTTGGCGGCAACCAAGCGTTTTACTGCGGCGTGCGCCTCGAATTGAGAAAGCTTAAGACACTTACCAAGCTCCTCATACGTTAGCCGTTCACCACGCAGCACAACCAGCTTTAGCGCCACCACCACATCTTGCGGCTTAAGCGCCCATTGGCCACTTTTTGCACGATTTGGCGAAGATGAGTTACTGAGTTTACTTGCAGAGCCCATAATTTTTATCGTGTATATGCTATTTGCATATAGCATACGAATCAAATAAACCAATGTCAATACCAACCTACATGCTATATGCAAATAACATATAAAAATAGTATCTACTAGAAGTCTGACTTGGTTAAATTTGCAAACTCTAAGCTAACTGTGCTGTTTAAAGAAAAAATATCTCAAACACCGCACCAGTGCTAGGGTTTAAATAAAAAAACCTCCGTCACCAACAGTGGCCGCCCACGTTTCCAGAACACGCTGCGCCGTGCCCAAAGTGTGCATGCATCGATCTCGACGACTTGTTTCGCGCGACGATACAACTGATGCCGCGCGTCGATTTTTTTGTATTCCATCGGCAGGCGCGTGACGTTGGGATCGTTGAATAACATTTCCGCCAAGGGGCGCTGCCCCAATCGCGACAGCCCGCGCCATGCGCCGCGCAAATCACGGTGCGCGGCCACGCTATGCGCAAATACCAGCGGCGTTTCACCATTGCGCAAAATCACTTCACGCACGACGGCAAGCTCGCCATTGCGCAAGCCCAACTCACGTCGCTCATCGCGAGTGGGCCGTTGCAAGTGCTGTTCCAGTCTCACCAAATTGAATTGAGAAAAATGCGCCACGATGCGCGATGTGAGTGAGCCGCGATCAGTGAGCCATGCGCGTAGCGCGTGCGGATGCGGGGGTGGCGCGCTGCGCCATGCATCAAGGCGCATCAGTCGTAGCGTTCTCATGCTTTTAAATAATGTTGACGCGAGCCGAGCCAGCGCGCCAAATGCTTTTCGGCGGCGGCGTTATCGTTTTTAAGCAGCCACGTGGACGCATCACGCGCCGCGTCCAGCAAATCGACATCACGCTCAATATCGGCAAAGCGCAGCAACGGCGCGCCGGATTGTCGCGCGCCCAGATGCTCGCCGGGCCCGCGCAACAATAGATCCTGCCGCGCGATTTCGAAACCATCGGTATTTTCAAAAATGGTTTTCAATCGTGATCGTGCGATTTCGCCGACGGGCTGGTGATACATCAGCACACACATGCTCTGTTTCGCACCGCGTCCCACGCGCCCGCGCAACTGATGCATTTGCGAAAGCCCCATGCGCTCCGCGTGCTCAATCACCATCAGGCTTGCGTTCGAAACATCGACGCCGACTTCAATTACGGTCGTTGCCACCAGTAATTGAATTTCGTTGGCGACAAACGCGGCCATTACTTCATTCTTTTCGGCGGCTTTCATGCGCCCGTGTACGAGGCCCACTTTCAAATCAGGAAACGCGGCGCGCATATTTTCAAACGTATCGACCGCGGTTTGTAATTGCAGTGTTTCGGATTCTTCAATTAACGGGCACACCCAATACGCCTGCGCACCGGCCTCGCACGCTAGGCGAATGCGTTCCAGCACTTCATCACGACGCGAATCTGCGATAAGTTTGGTGACAATCGGCGTGCGGCCTGGGGGTAGCTCGTCTATTACCGACACATCCAAATCCGCGAAATAACTCATTGATAGCGTGCGCGGAATCGGCGTCGCGGACATCATGAGTTGATGTGCTTCGAGTTCCAGCAAATTTTTTTTACCGTTCGTGATATTTGCTTTCTCGCGCAGCGCCAATCGTTGCCCGACGCCAAATCGATGCTGCTCATCGATGATGGCAAGACCTAATTTCGCAAACGTCACGCCGTCTTGAAACAGCGCATGCGTGCCGATCGCGAGCTGGGTTTTTCCCTCAGCAATATCGGCAATGGCGTCACGTTTTTCTTTTGCTTTCAAGCTGCCCGTGAGCCACGTGACCGTGACACCCAATGGTTGCAGCAACGCAGACAATTTGCGGTAATGCTGCTCCGCTAAAATTTCGGTCGGTGCCATGAGCGCAGCTTGATAGCCGTTTTCAATCGCCTGCGCGGCGGCGAGCGCGGCAACAATCGTTTTGCCGCTGCCCACATCACCTTGCAGCAGGCGCTGCATGGGATGCGGCGCGGCAAGATCGGCGGCGATTTCATTGGCAGCGCGAATCTGTGCGCTGGTAAGGCCAAACGGCAGCGCGTTTTTTAATGCTGGTGACAATTTTTTTTTGCCAATCAATCGCGGCGCGGATTTTTTATCACGCGCGGCCCGGGCTTTTTTCATCGCGAGTTGCTGCGCGAGCAGTTCATCAAATTTGATGCGTTGCCACGCCGGATGGGTGCGTTCGATCAGGCTTAATTGCGAAGCCTCGGCGGGCGGGCGATGCAGGGTCAATACACTCGCGCGAAAATCATGCAGCCGATAATTTTGTCGAATGGATTCGGGTAGCGCATCGTCAAGTACGTGACGGCTTTCAAGTGCGGCAAGCGACTTGTCAATGGCTCGCCGCAGTATCGTCTGCGATACACCAGCCGTCGTGGAATAAATCGGCGTCAGCACTTCCGGTACGGGTTCATTCTCAGTCACGATGCGATAACGCGGATGCACCATTTCTGCGCCGAAAAATCCCTGTCGCACTTCGCCAAATAATCGCAGCCGTTTGCCGACCGCCATCTGTTTAATCTGACTGCCGTAAAAATTCAAAAAGCGTAGATACAAAAGATCGTCACCGTCTTTGGTTTGCACCACAAGCTGGCGGCGCGGGCGATAGGTGATTTCATTGTGAATGATTTCGGCCTCAATCTGGCAAGCCTCGCCGATGCGCGCATCGCGAACGCGCGTGATGCGGGTTTCGTCTTCATAACGAATCGGCAAGTGAAGTGCGAAATCCCACTCCTCACGCAAGCCGATCTTCGCCATTTTTTGCGCGACTGTGGTGGCGGCCTTGGCTCCACTCGACGCAGGCGATTTCTTTTTTGGCGGAGAGATTTTACTCAAACGATGGATGCGCAATCGAACAACACGAACAACATTTCAGATATAAGCCGGCGTACGAACGCCTAGCCGCTGCTCCCGGATTGCGTGTCCGGCAATACCATGATCGCTTCCATCTCCACCTGCGCGCCACGCGGGAGCGAGGCCACGCCAATCGCGGCACGGGCGGGGTAGGGTGTGGTGAAATAGCTCATCATGATTTCGTTCACCTTGCCGAAGTGGTTAAGATCAATCATGAACACGGTCAGCTTCACGATATCGTTTAACGTGCCGCCGCTGGCGATGCATACCGCCGTCAGGTTGTCGAATACGCGCCTGATCTGCGCATCAATGCCCTCAACCAAATGCATCGAGGCAGGGTCGAGTGGAATTTGTCCCGACAAATAAACGGTGTTGCCCACACGCACCGCTTGCGAGTAGGGACCGATGGCGGCAGGAGCGAAAGGCGTTGAGATGATTGTTTTCATTTGTCTAAATTTTTATCGTCTTTGATTTCTTTATGTGCTTTGTGGTCTTTGTTTGCATCTTTATTGCCGTCCCGCAGTGCGCCTGATTTTAAACGCGTTAAACGCACAACCTCCGGTAAATTTCTAAGCTGCTTCATCACGCTCGCCAGGTGTAGGCGATTCTTTACATCAATGGTGAATTGCAGCGTGGAATATTTGGCGTCACCTGCTTCAAGATCATCCATCCGCACTTGTGCGATATTCGAATCAGCACTGGCAATTTCAGCCGCGAGCCGCGCCAATACGCCGCGCCGGTCAGAAACCAGAATGCGAATATCGACTTTAAAAAATCGATCAATCGCTGGGTCCCACTGCACGTCCACCCATTTTTCCGGATCAAATTTAAACGGATGCACCGCCGGGCAATCGTGTGTGTGAATGATGAGGCCTTGCCCACCTTTCATTTGCGCGATGATCGGGTCGCCCGGAATTGGCCGACAACAAAACGCGAATTGCACCGCCATATCTTCGGTGCCGCGAATGACAATCGCTTCTTTCGACCGATGCTCAGGCGCTTCCAGTTCTGCCAGTGCAAAGAGCTTGCGTGCCGCCACCACCGCCAGACGCTTGCCCAAACCGATCTCGGTGAGCACTTCTTCCTTGGTGGTCGCATGATCGCCCTTCAACAACCGCTGCCAGTGAATGCGGCCAATATCATTCGGCGCAAAATTTAGCGAGCTTACGGCTTGAATCAGCAGTAATTCACCCAGCTCAACGGATTCAGAAAGTCGTGTTGATTTTAAATATTGTCGAATGTGCGCACGCGCTCTTCCGGTTGCAGCGTAGTTCAGCCACGCGGCATTGGGGCGACCTGACGCGTCGGTAATGATCTCAACCCGATCGCCGTTTTTGAGCCGACTGCTCAGCGGCACACTTTCATCGTTTACTTTGGCACCGACTGCACGATTACCAATATCGGAATGCACCGCATACGCAAAATCAATCGGTGTCGCCCCTTTTGGCAATGATGAAATTTTACCCTTCGGCGAAAAAACATAAACCGCATCCGGGAATAAATCGACTTTTATGTGCTCCAAAAATTCCAGCGCATCGCCGGTTCCAGATTGAATCTCCAGGAGTGATTGCAGCCATTGATGGGTTTTTTGTTGCACATCCGAGAGCGAGGTATCGTGGGCGTCCGAGGTTTTATAAAGCCAGTGTGAGGCCACACCTGCCTCGGCGATTTTGTGCATATCCGGTGTGCGAATTTGCAGTTCAATTGGTGTGCCGTACGGGCCAAACAAGGTCGTGTGTAGCGACTGATAGCCGTTCGATTTCGGGATCGCGATATAGTCCTTGAATTTTCCGGGAAAAGGTTTGTAGAGCGTGTGTAATGCGCCCAGCGCCACATAACAGGACGGCAGATCGTTCACGATAATGCGGAAGCCGTAAATATCGAGCACTTCCGAAAATGAAATGTGCTTTTCCTGCATTTTTTTGTAAACCGACGAAAGGAATTTTTCGCGACCCGTCACGGTGGCTTCTAGCTTGAATTCTTTCAACCGCGCTTTCATCGCATCGAGAATTTTGCCGATTACTTCACGGCGATTGCCGCGCGCGGCTTTGACTGCTTTTTCCAGCACCTTGAATCGATTGGGGTGCGAATAGCGAAAGCCCAAATCTTCCAGCTCGTAATACACATTATTTAGACCGAGACGATTCGCAATCGGCGAATAAATTTCCAGCGTTTCTTTCGCCACGCGCTCTTGCTTCGATACGGAAACCGCATCAAGGGTGCGCATATTGTGCAAACGATCGGCGAGCTTGATAAGAATCACGCGTAAATCGCGCGCCATGGCCAAGAGCATTTTGCGAAAGTTCTCGGCTTGCGCTTCCTCAAGCGTCGCAAATTGCAATTTATCGAGTTTTGATACGCCATCAACCAGTGCCGCCACCGCCTTGCCAAATTTCTTCGCAATTTCATCTTTAGTGGTGGGCGTATCTTCCACTACGTCATGCAGCATCGCGGCGATCAGCGCCTGTGGGTCAAGATGCCATTCCGCGAGAATGGTGGTGACTGCCAGCGGATGCGTGATGTAGGGCTCGCCGGAATTACGTGTCTGGCCTTCGTGTGCGGCCTTGGCCATCACAAATGCAGCTTCGACCTTGGCTAAGTCAGCGGGCTTTAAATAATTGAGCAGTTTCTTGAGCGAAAGAAACTCGGTCTCATGATGCGAATCAGCGGCGGGTGGTTCAATGATCGCAGGCTGCTGCGCAATAACTTTAGCTTCGGCCACGGCTTCAGGCTCAGCGCGATCAGTCGCGCGTTTGCCAATACGAGCCCGCGAGCGGGTCCCTGCGTTGGGGGTGGCTGCACCAGCACCAGAAAGGGGCGTGGTCGTCGGTGAGGGTGGATTATTCACGATTACTCATGAGATATCATCCCTCGGCCGACTCGTGGTATTACATCTCGGCTGCGGCGGCAGAAGGAATCGCTGGCGTCAAAATGCCGACACCGATATGTCCTGCGGCGATTTCACGCAGCGCGATGACAGTGGGTTTGTCTTTGCCCGGATCCACATACGGGGCCGAACCCAGCGCCAATTGCCGCGAGCGCGCCGTGGCAGCCAGCGTGAGTTCAAAACGATTCGGAATTAATTTAACGCAATCATCAACAGTAATACGAGCCATTTCAACTACTCCAATTGCACATCTGAATCGAGATCACAAGATTGCGATCAGGATAGGGACAGATGCAAGTTTTAAAATCCGATAAAAGTTGAGATTTTGCAGGCCAATAGCCTGCTGCTCAAACCACAAAGAGGCGCTGTGAGCACTACAGCGACTACGAAATCAGGTGCGCGTAACGTTTTAGCTGATGCGCGGCGGTTAATCGCAACGCACGTGTGATCGCCTGCAAGTCATCCAAAGCTACGCAAAAGTCCTCATTAATAATAACATAGTCAGCCTGATGGACATGGCGTAAATCCTCGCGCGCGGCGGCAAGGCGGCGTTCAATCACCTCCGGCGTATCCTTGCCGCGTTTGACCAGCCGTTCCCGCAGCACATCAATGGACGGCGGCAAAATATAGATAAAGCTCATATCCGGAAAGATTCTCTTGACCTGTCGTGCCCCTTGCCAGTCAATTTCGAGCAACACATCGTCTCCCGCAGTACGGGTTGCCTCGATCCAGCGTTTGGAGGTGCCATAAAGATTGCCGTATACCTCTGCCTGCTCCAGAAACTCGCCTGCGCGGCTTAATTCTTCAAATCGCTCGCGACTGACGAAATGATATTCGCGACCCGATATTTCGCCGGGCCGTGCTGGCCGGGTGGTGGTGGAAATAGACAGACGAATCGTGGGGTCTTGTTCTCGCAGCGCCGCCACCAGGCTTGATTTGCCCGCACCGGAGGGTGCCACAATCGTGTACAGGCAGCCCTCATAGGATGCGCTGTTGGCCTGATTAGTCTCACTCTTGGGTTTCGCGACCATCGCCTACTCAATGTTTTGAATTTGTTCGCGCATTTGCTCAATCAGCACTTTTAGTTCTACCGACACATTGGTCGCGTCAGTCGACACTGATTTTGAGCCCAGTGTATTGGCTTCGCGGTTTAACTCCTGCATCAAAAAATCCAGCCGCTTGCCGACTGTGCCGCCGCCTTTCAGCACCCGCTTTACCTCGGTCACGTGGGTGGAGAGCCGGTTTAATTCTTCAGCCACGTCAATACGCGATGCGAACAACACCACTTCCTGTTTGATCCGCTCATCAGTGCCCGCAGCGGCGAATGCATCGGTTAGTTTGGCCGTTAATTTTTCCTGATAAGCCGTAACCAGTTGCGGGATCAGGGGCGTGACTTGTTTGACGAGCGCACTGATTTTGTCAAGCCGTTCCGTCAGCATTTCGGCGAGCTTTTCGCCCTCGCGCGCTCGGGTGGCGTTCAGCTCATCAATTGCCTTTCGCAACAGCGCGAGCAATTTTTCCTTGGCCTCGTCGGTGCCCATGGCCTCCGCTGCCATCACGCCCGGCGCATGCATGATTTCCCACACAGAAAGCTCACGCGCGGCGAATTTTGCCTTGATCGCAGTCTGCATGTCGGCCAGCGCGGTCAATGCTGCCTCATTGGGCGAAAATGCCTCGCGCGTGGCGACCGGCGTGAACTGCACTCGGCAATCGACTTTGCCGCGGACTAGCTTCCCCGCCACCAGCTCGCGCATAATATGTTCAAGGGAGCGCAAGTCTTCGGGCATTCGCGTTTGAAATTCGAGGTAGCGATGGTTTACTGACTTTAATTCAAGCTGGAATCGTCCGCCCGGCACTTCGCCGCTTACAGAGGCAAATCCGGTCATACTGGCAACAGATGTGGTCATGGCAATTTAAGATCAGGAGTGAAAACGGGGCTGAAATGGCGCGCTTGTGCTAAAAACAGTCATCGAGAAACAATATGGAAAATTAGAACGCACAAGAAACGCAACAAACAGAGCTTCGGACATCAATTGAATTTCTTTACATTGTCGTCTTTACATCCGCACCACAACGCGCAAGAATTATAGCTTAGGCATCAAAGACCTCGCCGCCCTTGATGCGTGGTCGGCCTCTTTTACGAAAAAATGGCAACTCAATCCAATCAACCGCTGCCTGACGGCTACCAACTGCAAAATTACAAAATCGAAAAGCTGCTCTCTTCGGGCGGATTTTCGATTGTGTATTTGGCGCGCGATGAATTTGGTACGCCAGTGGCGATTAAGGAATATTTACCGTCTGCGCTGGTGCTGCGCAACGAACACGACGGCGCAGAAGTGCAGGTCAATTCTGACGAGAACCTTGCTGTATTCCGCCACGGGCTGAAATGCTTTTTTGAAGAAGGTCGTTCACTGGCCACCATTTCGCATCCCAATATTGTGCGCGTTGAAAATTTTTTCCGTGCCAATGAAACCGTCTACATGGTCATGCAATATGTGCGTGGCCGCACCCTGCAATTCCATATTTCGCGCCATCGCCACGAATTCACCGAAAGTTTTATTCGCCGCATGTTTACACATTTGCTAAATGGCTTGCGCGAAGTGCATTCAAAAAAATTGCTGCACCTCGATATCAAGCCCGCCAATGTCTACATCACGATGGAGGGTAAGCCCGTACTGCTCGATTTCGGTGCCGCGCGCCAAGCGCTGACCAGCGACGCGCCCAAATTACGCCCGATGTATACCGCAGGCTATGCGGCACCCGAGCAATATCGCAATTTTGATCAAATGGGGCCGTGGTCGGATATTTACGCCGTCGGTGCGACACTCTATTGCTGTATTTCCGGCTCGCATCCGCCCGCAGCCAGTGATCGCGTGATTGAAGATAAATTGGCTGTGCTCAAAGGCGCGGACTACAAACAGTATTCAGATGATTTGCTGGAGATGGTCGATTGGTGTCTAAAACTGGATCATCTACAGCGCCCGCAGACCGCGTTTGAATTACAGAAGGCGCTGATGAAAGATGCGCCTTTGTCCAGTTTTTCAGAAGAAGACGAGTTAGAGGAATTGGCAGATCCGATGAATGAAACTGAGCCTACATTTGCAGAACGCTGGCGCGTGCGACTGAATCGCAAAATTTTTTAACCCCGCATAATTAAAACCAAGACATAAAAAATGCGCTTCACCATTTTTCAAGACAGTCATATCGGCGGCCGCAAGGTCAATCAGGATCGGCTCGCCTACTCGTACAACAAAGATGTATTGTTGATGGTAATCGCCGATGGGATGGGCGGTCACGCGCGCGGCGAAATCGCGGCCGAGATTGCGGTCAACACCATTACGAATCGCTTTCAGCAGGAAGGTGCGCGCGGCATGCTGCGTCGACCCAAAGAGTTTCTGGAGTCCGCGATTCAATCCGCGCATCGGGCGATTGTGGCCTTCGCCGATGAAAACCAGATGCTCGAATGCCCGCGCACCACCATTGTTGTCTGCCTCGTGCAAAACGGCAAAGCATGCTGGGCGCACTCGGGGGACTCGCGCCTATATGTGTTTCGCGAAGGCGCACTCGCCACCACCACCCTCGATCATTCGCGCGTGCAGCAGTTGATGGACGCTGGCTTGCTCACACCCGAAGCAGCTCTGGTGCATCCTGACCGCAATAAAATTTACAACTGTCTGGGCGGTGTATTGCCGCCCGCCATCACGTTGTCTGAAGATTGGCAGCTGAATGTAGGCGATACGATTTTGCTCTCCACCGACGGATTTTGGGGGCCACTTACTTCTGATGAAATTGGCGCGCGTTTGCTGCGCGAAAATATTCTTGATCTCGTGCCCAAATTATTGATTGAAGCCGAAGACAAGGCCGGGTCAGAGTCAGACAATCTTTCCGCAATCGGCCTTACGTGGGAGCATCAAGATCCCAATTTCGAAGCGCCCGCAACGGTCACTATCACCGCGCCCATGGATGGATTTACCACCTCTGCGCTCAACACTACGCAGCAGGCTTCACTCGTTAAAGACGATGTGACTGATGAGGAAATCGAAGCCGCGATTCAGGAAATTCAGGACGCGATCAAACGCGTTTCAAAATAACTTTTTAAAAGTTGAAAATGCCACGCTTAAATAACCGCACCCACAATCAACTGCGCCCCATCACCATCACCCGCCAGTTCACCAAACACGCGGAAGGCTCCGTGCTAATCGCGATGGGCGATACCAAAGTGCTATGCACCGCCAGCGTGGAAGAGCGCGTTCCGCCACACAAAAAAGGCTCGGGCGAAGGCTGGGTCACCGCCGAATACGGCATGCTGCCACGCGCCACCAATACCCGTAGTGATCGCGAAGCGGCGCGGGGCAAGCAGACCGGGCGCACGCAGGAAATTCAGCGTCTGATCGGTAGAAGCCTGCGCGCGGTGGTGGATTTGAAAAAATTAGGTGAACGCCAGATCACGCTTGATTGCGATGTACTGCAAGCCGACGGTGGCACCCGCTGCGCATCGATCACCGGTGCGTTCGTCGCGCTCCACGATGCGGTGAATGGCTTGCTTAAAAAAGGTTTGATCACCGAATCACCCATCAACGATTTCGTCGCTGCCATTTCAGTCGGCATTGGCGCTGATGGTGCTGCACTTGATCTTGATTACATTGAAGATTCAAGCTGCGAGACAGACATGAACGTGGTCATGACCGGCAGCGGAGCCTTCATCGAAATTCAAGGCACGGCGGAGGGCACACCGTTTTCACGCGCAGACATGGATGCGCTGGTGGCGCTGGCGGATGCGGGTATTCGTGAGCTGGTGATTGCGCAGAGGCGAGCGTTGGGATTATCTTGAAACCCCAATACGGGCGGGTGTTTTCAGCCATTTTTGTTTGTAAGTAGCCGTCAATACACAACTTTTCAAACCCAATTACGCTATTCATATGCATCTCTCACGCCCCAATTTTATTCATGAAGTTGAGCTGCCTAAAGCTTACCGCCTTATTAACCATGGCCCGACTGTCCTGGTCAGTAGCGCACACGATGGCCGGCAGAATGTAACGGCTGCAGCCTGGAATATGGGGTTGGATTTTACGCCAGCAAAAGTATGCGTGGTGATTGACAAATCCACGCTTACGCGCGCGCTGGTGGAACGCTCCGGCGAGTTTGTGCTCAGTGTGCCAGCACGCAAAATCGCCAAACAGACTTTGCAAGTCGGCGGTGCAAGTGTGTGCAAGATCAATAAATTCGACGCATTTGGTATTGATACATTTGCCGCCAACAGAGTCGCAGCACACCTTGTTGCCGGCTGCGTGGGGTGGCTGGAGCGCAAGGTGATCAACGAGCCGCATAACCAACTGCCTATGATCTTTTCATCGGCGAGGTGATCGCAGCACACGCGGATAGCCGTGTTTTTCGCGATGGACACTGGCAATATGATGACACGACCGATGCCGATTTGCAGACGCTGCACTATATTGCAGGGGCGAATTTCCTTAGCGTGAGCAATGCATTTTCAGTGAAAATTTGAAGTCAGGATTCGTCAGCTAAGTGCATATTTCGCCATAAACCCACAATCAATCTTATCCTTCCACCGCCACACCCACTCGCCTTCAATCGCCACATTGCCCCACGAGGCAATCGCATATTTATCGCCGGTACTGACCAGATACAGAGAGCGTTTTTGCGGCCGGTAAGATTTAAGGGGCTCACCACGAATAAAACGCCGCAAATTTTCTGCGAGCGGCGGGCCAGCGCGTACGGCATACACGCCTGATTTTGGCCGCGCGAAATTCATCATCGTCGCGCAATCGCCAGCCGCAAAGACATGCGGGTGCGAAGTGGATTGCAAAAAATCATTGACCGCAATAAATCCGCGCGCATCCGTTGTGAGCCCGGCATCACGCGGCCACGCAGCGGCGGCGGTGCCGGTAGCGATAATGATGATGTCGGCGCTGACGACCCGCGCAGATTCGAGCAACACCGCACCGGGTGCTACACGCGCGGCAGTTTCATTCGGAATCAGATTCACGCCGCGCGCCTGCAAGTGGCGCACGAGACGTTCACCGACTTTTCCGGGTAGCGTGTTCTCTGCTGAGATTAAAGTAATCTCGACGCGATTGCCAAATGTATGACGCATCGCCAGTGCTAATTCCACGCCGCCTGCACCCGCACCGATAAAGGCGATATGCGTGCTGCGTCGCACTTCAACCTGGCTTTTGATTTTAGCAATCGAATCGATAAACGATTCAATTGGCCGAATTGCAATCGCGTTGTCCTGCGCGCCGGGGATCATGTCGAGATTGGCAACCGGGCCGGTGTCGATGGCGAGTACGTCAAACAAAATTTTACTGCCATCAGTGCAATGCACGATGTTGCGCTGCAAGTCGATGCCATCGGCCGCACTTTGGTGAAATATCGCACCCGCTTTTTTCGCCAATGGCGACAAGGGAATCACGCATTCATTAATCGTGTAATGTCCCGCCACCCAACCGGGCAACATGCCTGAATAAACTTGCCGCGCATAGGGTGAAATGAGGGTGATTTCAACATCGCGGAGCGGTGCGTCTACTAACGATTTCAGCACATGCACATGCGCATGGCCGCCACCCAACAGCAATAATTTTTTCAATATCTTTTACTCACAACGGCTTGATGAATTTAACGTCGCCAAACCAGGTTGTGACGACTTCATCGGTGTTGTCGGTATCGTTGCCCACGGCAACACCCGTAACAGCGGGCGCATCGGTGCCAAACGCGGCTTTGAAATCAGTCGCCACATCACGCGATTCTTTCATCCATTTATTGACATTGGCCGCACCCGTTTGCAGCACGATTTTGCGCACGCGATTGGTATACGGGCTCCACTGCGTGTGGCCAACGGCATGCGTGTTATCCCATACATAACAGAGCGCCGCCGTTGGCACATCCGCACCGACAATGGCGCGCGCGATGCGGATTTTGCTGCGATCTAGGAATGAAAGAGATTCCAGCGGCACATCAAAAAAAACGTACACGCGGGCTGCAAAATCGTCGCCGGTTTTCGCCGACATGTCGGCTTTTTCCAGCATCCGATTTATTTTCCATTGCCATTGCAGCGTTACGTTTCCCGCTTCCCGCGTGGCCTTGAGCGGAATGCCGATACTGCCTGCTGAATTGTCAGATTCAATTTTTAATACGGTAGCGTGTTGGTTATCAACTGCGTCATCCACCAATGAAACCGCGTTATGTTTAATCTTGGGCAAGGCGATAAAATTGAATGGCTTGGGCAACAATTGACCTGGTTTTAATGCTGAAAATAACGGCACCAAACTATCGGCATACAAACCGGACGAGACTAAAACAAGAGTGAAATACAGCAATATTTTTTTCATTCAGGCCAAAAAAATTCGAGTGGTGGCTTGAGCGATTTAAGGCGCACCAGATCTTCGGGCCGGTCAACATCCCACAGCGTCTCGGTTTCGATCAGGGTCAGTCCGCACGCAATTAAATTCCGGTGTTGTTCAGCCAGCACGGTGCTCGTGCCCCAGTGAATGCCATCAAACATTTTCATGTGCGTTCGTGTTGCGCCGATCAACACGTAGCCGCCATCCTCGGCAGGCATCAGCACAATTTCAGCCTTGCTTAAAGCCTTGGTCGCGTTCTGAATATGTTTCGCCGTGAGCGCAGGACAGTCCGCACCGATGATGATGACCTTCTCGATATAGGCCAATGCCGAGTTCAACGCGCGTAGCATGCGCTGACCCAAATCACCATCGCCCTGCTCGGTCAGCGACACAGCAAAATCTTCTGCGCAATACTGAAAAAATGCTTCGCCAGAATTTGGCGTGCAGCAAAGCTCCACATCGTCTGCCGACGAATGCTGTGCCGTCACGATGGCGCGCTCGGTCAGTGCAGCGTGCATCAGCGCGGCCTGTGCAGCACCAATGGCCGGAATCAGGCGCGTTTTGGCCTCGCCCGGAACAGGCGCTTTGGCAAAGACAATGACCACGAAATTATTTTCCACTCTGCTTGCTCAAGCGGGGGTCATAGTACATACGATGCAACTGGACAGGATCGGCACCCATAAAATATTTTAATCGCAACCACCACATTAAAAAAATGGTGCGCCATACGCCATGCTTTTCCCAGCGACGGCCCGATGTGATGATACGTGCCGCGAGGCAATGCGGACGCGATACACCCTGCATGCGTGAACAAAAAGCCACGTCTTCCATGAGCGGCTGATCGGGAAATCCACCCATCTTTACGAA
>JANXWW010000039.1 GCA_025350945.1 Burkholderiales bacterium | reverse complement strand
GCGCTGAACCCGGATGGATGAGTCCATTTGGCTTCGGCGTAGGCTGAATTGGCGGGCACGCCGGGCAATTTATTGCCAGCAGGCACGACGGTCGTGGGTGCCACACACGGTACGGTGGTGCAGGTTTTGAAAGCGTCGTCGTATTTTGCGTTCAGTGCGGTGAGCGCGAGCAGTAGATCAATTTGTGCTGATTGCGGTGCGGCGATTGCGGCCGCGATTGAAACCTCCGCGCCTCGTCGCGATGTGCTGCCCGCGTTTTGAAAGGTGGCGCGGCCACCTGAATTGGTGAGCGTGACGATTTCATCTCGCGTACTGGTATCGAAGGCGGCAATGTTTGCCCGCCAGATACCGTTGCGATATTTCGCACCGATCTCGGCGCTATTGCTTACCGCTGGCTTCAAGTCAAAATTCAATCCCGTCGCACCGCTGGCGCGATAACTTAATTCGTTAAATGTCGGCGTTTCAAAACCGCGTCCGGCGCTCGCGTAAATATTAAAACCTTCAGTCAACTTGAAACTCGCACCCACAGCAGGCGTGGTCCTGGCATAGCTGGCGCGGCCGCTGTCGTCGGGATTGCGTGCGTTGATGAAGTGATCCTCACTCACAAATTTGACTTTGCTGTGACGCACGCCAGCAGTCAAAAATAAATTTGATAAAACTTTTACTTCGGTCTGCGCGTATACATCATCATTGCGCACATTGTTTTGTTCATCACGGCGCAAATTGCCGGTTATGCCGAGCGTTGCCACCGAACCTGTGCCGATAAAATTTTCATAGCCGCGCCGCGCTTCGTCGAGCGAATCAATGGTCGCGCCGACAATGGCGCTGCCCCAATCTGCTTTATGCAAATAGCGCGCATCCACGCCCGCATAGGTGCGCGAAAACGCAATCACGCCGCCGGGCTGCGTTGCTGCGGCCTGCGTGGCAACCGGAATGCTCTGCCATTGCGTGACGTCGCGCGATCCGGCATAAACGACAGCTTCGATTGCATGATGCGGAGAAAATGCGTGCTCAACTCGTAATCCTGCCTGATCCTGGCGGGTAGTTTTGCGCGTGTTAAAAAGTGCCGCAGCAGCGGTGGTTTGATTGGGATTGGCATCAAACTCGGCGCGAGAAAGCCCTAATGCATCTTCGGCTTTGATGTTGACGCCATTCGCGAGCACAGTTAGCTTTGTATCGCCCAACTCTTTCGTAAATTTTATTTGCCCTGATGTTTTGCTCGCGCTGCTGTGTGCCCTTATCCCATCGGTATGAAACTCGGACGCTTCGGCCACAATGCCCAAGCCGCTCTCGGTAAGTCCATTCGCCCGCGTGCCCGCGCGCCACGTGTGATCAGGGCCCAGTGCTAACGAAATACTGCCGGTCGGTTTTTTTGCAGCCGCTTCGGTAAAAATCTGAATCACACCGCCAGAAGCGTTGCCGTAAAGCGCCGAAAATGGCCCACGCAAGATTTCCACGCGTTCTGCACTGCTAAGCGCGAAATGAGAAACCTGTCCCTGTCCATCGGGTTGCGATGCCGGAATGCCGTCGGTAAACAGGCGAATGCCGCGCACGCCAAAGCTGGCGCGGCCACCGAAGCCGCGGGAAGAGATTTGTAAGTCCTGCGCGTAATTGCCACGGTTTTGTACATTGATACCGGGCACGCGTTGCAATGACTCGGAAAGATTAACCTGCAATGTTTGATCGCGCAGCGCGTCTTGATCCACAGTATCAATCGCCATTGGAATGTTTTGCGGGTCTGTGCCGATGCGGGTGCCAGTGACCACAATGGGTGCGATTTGCTCGGCTATGACGGGAATCGATGCGCAGAGCGCCATAATTAATGGACTAAGCCTGCATGCGCAAAAAATGATGGCGGTAGATTGCATTTTCATTTAAGTGGTCTGGATGATCTCTGGTAACAACACAAAATGCAGGTGAATCAATTCAAATATCAGCAGTCATATTGAATTGCATTTCTTAGTTTGTTTCTTAGTTTGTTTCTCAGTTTACGTGACGCGTGCCTGCTTGAGGTTTATCATAAGGCAAATGTCTGTTTATTTACTTTCCCTACGGTTTTTAACATGAAACAAATTCCACTATTGCTGTTGTCGCTTTTTGCTGCGTGTGCATCGGAAGTCGCGTTTGCGCAAACACCGCCCCAAAGTGTGCCATCAAAAGAGTCCTCGCGGCCAGACGTCGCCACGGGCAAGCCATTGCCCTTGCGCCGTGCCCAAGGTACTGAAGGCCGGGCGAGCGGGGAATATTTGTTTCAATATTTGATGTCTGAAATTGCCGGTCAGCGTGGTAGTAGCGCGGTTGCGTTTTCAGGCTTGTTTGATCTCGCCAAACGCACCCGCGATCCCCGCGTCGCGCGGCGTGCGGTGGAATTGGCGTTTCAATCGCGTCAGTTTGATCAGGCGCTGGAGTCTGCCACGCTATGGGCAGAGCTTGAGCCCGAGTCCCCGCTTGCCCGTCAGGCGCTGAGCGTGATTGCCGCCAATCAGGGCGATCTGCCAACCGCCACCGCCACGTTCACCCGCATGCTGGCCGAACCGGGCAAAGCGCCGACCTTGTTTTTGCAGCTTCCCGCCATGCTGTCGCGAGCCAGTAGCGCGGGGCTTGCGGGTGCGGGCGCTGGCGTTGGCGTGGGCGCAAACAAGGGTGCGGCCACATTGGATCGCGTAAAAATTGCCGCAACCGTTCGCGAGCTCGCCAAGCCTTATCCCAGTATGCCGGAATCGCATTACGCGGTTGCGCAGAGCGCGTTTGTCGCAGGTGATGCCAAAGCGGCTCTTATCGCCATTAACGAAGCGGAGCGCCTGAAATCCGGCTGGCCACAGGCGGCGATTTTGAAGGCGCAAATTTTAAGTGAGACATCCAGAGAATCGGGCATCAGTTACTTGGAAGGATTTTTGAAAGCTAATCCGGATGCAGTCGAAGCGCGACTCACGTATGCGCGCTTGCTGGTCGCGCAAAAACTCTATCTGCCCGCACGTGAAGAATTTCGCAAGGCCGATGTCGGCAATACCACCGATCCTGAAATCCCGTATTCGATTGCGCTGATCTCGCAACAGATTGAAGACTATCCCGAAGCTGAAAAACAATTCCAGCGCACGCTCACCTTGAAGCCGCGCGACCCCAATCCGGTGCTGTTTAATCTGGGTGTGGTGGCTGAAGCCCGCAAAGATATCAACGGCGCGATTGCCTATTTTGGGCAGGTGACGGATAGCGAATATTTTGTCAGCGCGAAATTAAAAATTGCCGGCTTGCTGGCGAAGCGCGAGGGCATTGATTCTGGCCGTAAGTTTTTGCAGGACGCGCGCGATGCGCAAGGCGCGGATGATGATGCGTTGAGTACGCGCATTCAATTGCTACAGGCTGAGGCGCAGTTGCTGCGCGAAGCCAAAGCGTTCAAGGAGGCGTTTAATTTATTGTCCGGCGCGATTGAAAAAAATCCGGACAGCGCCGATATTTTGTACGACCGCGCCATGCTCGCCGAGAAGCTCGATAAATACGATGTTCTGGAAACTGATTTGCGCCGCGTCATCAAGCTGAAGCCCGATTATGCGCACGCCTACAATGCGCTGGGCTACACGCTGGCGGATCGCAATATCAAGTTGACCGAGGCATATGAGTTGATTCAGCAGGCGCTAAAATTATCGCCTGATGATGCATTTATTCAGGACAGTTTGGGCTGGGTGCAATTTCGCATGGGCAAAAAAACGGAAGCATTGGCAACGCTGAAAAAAGCGTACGAAACGCGACGCGATCCGGAAATCGCCGCCCATCTGGGGCAGGTGTTGTGGGCATCAGGTGCGCGCGATGAGGCGCAAAAAATCTGGCGCGCTGCGCTGACTGAAAGCCCGGAAAATGAATCGCTGATCGCGGTGGTTCAAAAGTACAAATAGTGATTTTTTTAGGCTCTGCACAGCGCTTGGCGCATCGCGTCCGCACTGCGGCATTTCTTGCATGCGCTGCTGCGCTGTCTGGATGTGCGACCTTGCCTAATGAATCAGCTCGTCCGACAGCAACCGTCACCACGCCAAAAGTAGCCGCACATTTTTCCTTATCCGGCAGAATTAGCGTGCGCATTGATGATCGACTCGACAGTGCGAAAATTGTTTGGGAGCGAAATCAAAATGAGGAACGGCTTAAATTTTTTACGCCGTTTGGCTCGCAGTTAGCGGAAGTTTCCCGCTTCAAAGGTGGCCGCACCACGATGATTCAGGGCAGTGAAACGACGGCGGCTGAATCGATTGCCGAGTTGACCCAAGCCTTGCTGGGCGTGGCGCTGGAAACGGATGAAGTCGCGCGCTGGGTGCAGGGCGATGGCCTAACCGAAAATGTGCCATTTGATTTCGCGTCAGCAGACGGCACGGTGTGGCGTGTGACCGCAGAAAAATTTGAGTCCGCAGCCTCGACGGAACTTTCCAGCTATCGCTACGTTAGCCGCTTGACCGCCACCAAGGGCGCCACCCGGGTACGGTTTATCATCGACGAGTGGAAGGCGCTGTGACGCCAATTGAAAGTTCTGTTGCCGACAATTTAAAAACCTGGCCCGCACCCGCCAAGCTGAATCTTTTTCTGCACGTGATTGGCCGCAGAGCGGATGGGTATCATCTGCTGCAATCGGCGTTCACGTTAATCGATTTTGGCGATACCTTGCGTTTTAAAGTGCGTGAAGATGGCGTGATTCGTCGCATGACCGCGCATGAAGGCGTCGCTGAAGAAAATGATCTCGTCGTGCGTGCGGCGAAACTATTTCAGCGCGAATCAAACACCACGCTTGGCTGCGATATCTGGCTCGAAAAGCGTACACCGATGGGTGGCGGGCTGGGTGGGGGCAGTTCAGATGCTGCAACCACCCTGATGGCGCTCAATAGCCTCTGGAATGCGCGATTTGCGCGTAAACAATTGCAAACTATCGGGCTCTTGCTGGGGGCAGACGTGCCGTTTTTTATTTTTGGTCGATCAGCGTTTGCCGAGGGCGTGGGTGAAAAGCTCACGGCGATTACGATTCCACCCGCATGGTATGTAGTGTTGGTGCCCCCGGTTACCGTCGCTACCGAGCAGGTTTTTCGCTCGCCAGAATTGACAAGAGACACGTTCCCCCGCAAAATAGCGCACTTTTCAGCGTCTGATCTTGTGAGTTGCAAAAACGATTTACAAGCAGTTGTTTTGAAAGCATTTCCGGCAGTGGCACATTGTTTTGATGCGCTCCAAGTAGCAAGCCAAAAATCGATTTTTGGTGTGCGCATGACGGGATCAGGGGCATGCGTATTCGCGGCCTTTGCGCGTGAGGCGGATGCCCGCGATGCTTTTGCAGCACTCGGGCTGGAACACAATGGATTTATCGCTCGTGGACTGGATTGCCATCCGCTGAGCTTGGAAGCACCGTAGCACCCGATTTTTGGGGAGTCGCCAAGTGGTAAGGCACCGGATTTTGATTCCGGCATTCGTAGGTTCGATCCCTACCTCCCCAGCCAAATAAAGTGGAATGACGCCCTCTGACTTATCGTTTGGTCGGCGTCATTTTTTGTAGTAGTCCGCATTCCAACTGTGAGAATGCGGCTCACATTGGCAATAAAAATGGCATTCGATAATTTAAGTGTTTTCGCTGGAAGTGCGAACCCGAAGCTGGCGCGTGAAGTCGCCAAGCTGTTGGGTACGCAACTGGGTCGCGTCAAAGTCGCAAAATTCAGCGACGGTGAAGTGATGGTGGAAATTATGGAAAATGTGCGCGGCAAAGACGCGATCATTTTGCAATCGACCTGCGCACCAACCAACGATAACCTGATGGAAATTATGGTGATGGCGGATGCGTTAAAACGCTCCAGTGCCGCGCGAATTACTGCCGCCATTCCCTATTTTGGTTATGCCCGGCAAGATCGCCGCCCACGCTCAGCGCGGGTCGCGATTTCGGCCAAGGTGGTGGCCAATATGTTGACCGGCGCCGGTGTGGATCGCGTGCTGACGATGGATTTGCATGCGGATCAGATTCAGGG
>JANXWW010000015.1 GCA_025350945.1 Burkholderiales bacterium | reverse complement strand
AGCGAGAGCACCAGCGCATCTTTGGGCAGGCCCAATTCAGTCAGCACACTGGCAAAACCGAAGCCGTGAATCAGGCCAAATGTGAAGGCGACCAACCAGCGTTTGCGCTCCACGACGGGGTATAAATTATTGACCGCCGCTAACACCACCGATGCCGCAATGGCGGATTCCACCCAGCGCGATGGTAACGAAATAATCTGCAACGCAGCGAGGGTGAGCGTGATTGAATGCGCGATTGTAAACGCAGTGACTACCCATAACACTTCGGTGAGTGCGGCACGAAAAGTTGACACACCTGTCCAAATCCGTTTGTTATTAATCAGCACAGAAGACATCAACACGGCGGGCAATAGCAGCGCCAGCAAAAACAGGATGTGATCAAAACCGATCCAGATATGCCACACACCCTCCGCCAGATATTGACCAAACTGCGCGAACCGCGAGGTTTCACCGACCTTGATTTTCAGCACACCAGTGTCCGGTGCCAGCACTGCGGTATGCGGCACACCATCCAGATCCAGCCGCAGCAGGCCGCGATGCAGCGCATCAATATCAAACAACAAACGATAGTTCAGCGCGAGCGGTTGTGTGCTGGAGGGACACGTGCCCATCAGTCGCAGCACGGCATAGGCACCGTCGGTGTGGGTATCCACCAGATGTTCTGCCACCTTAATCGTGCAATCACTGCCTCGTTGCAGCGTAAGCCGCCCAAGCGCCCATGCGGCGATGTCGGCATGGCGCGCCTGCACCTCACCCCAGGTAATTTCGCCATCGCTGTTGGCATCAAGGCCAATGGCAAAATCGATGTCGCGAAGCGCGATGTCCCACTGGCCCGAAATCTCCTGCCCTTCCACATTCAACACCAGGTAGCTGTCGCTGGCTTTATGGGCATTTGCCGGTGACGCGCACATGGCGAGTAACGCGCACAATAAAAACCGCGCGAGCTTCATTGCTTAGACTCCGGTTTAGCACTTGACGGCAACTGCGCAGACGCAGCCCCCAACTGCCGCAGATAGGGATCTTCAAATCCGCTTGATCGCAGCCAATCGCGCACTGGCTGTGCAGCGGCGGAATCTTTCGCATTGATCGCCGCTTCAAGCAGTGGCCGTGCATCTCGCGGCTCACGCTGCACTTTGTAATTGGCTGCGGCAACGGCGAGTGCAGCGGCGGCGTTGCCCGCCAGTTGCAATTCATAGCGCGCCTCCTCAGCCAGATGCGTGGTGTCGCCGCGCATCCTGGCGGCGGCAAAACGATCTGCCAGCGCTCGCGTATGCGCTGGTGCTGCCGTGAGCTTGAGCGCGGTTTCAGCGAGCGCCAAGCGCAGCAGCAAACCGTCCGAGGTTTCCCAGGCGGCTAGCCATTTCACGACTTCGGCGGGACGTTTTTGATCGAGCAAAAAATCGCTCCACGCGGCTAACAAATAGCCATCATCAATGCCCAAAGCAAGCGCTTCGCGATAAAAATTTTCCGCTTGTGCGGGTTGCCCGCGCCAAGCGGAAACTTCGCCCAAGCGCGTGAGTAGCCAGAGTCGATTGCCCGCATCATGCGTCTCATCTAGTGCGCGCTGCAATGCACTAGACCCGGCTTCCAGCTCGCCGCCATAGGCGCGCGTGAGACCAATACAGGCACCATATAGCGTCGCGCGTTTCAGCGCTTGCAGGGCATCGCATTCAGCTTTAGCAGCGACGTAATCTGCCTGCACCAGGAAGATCGCGCCACGCCATGCATGCGCGGAGGCAAATTGCGGATCAGCCTTGAGTGCATTGGCAAAGTCACTAAGCGCACCAGCAAAATCGTGCCGGTATTGTTTTAGCTGCCCGCGCATCGACAGTGCGGCTGGCGACTGGCTTAGGGCAAATGGCAGCATCACCGCATCGGCATAACCCACGTAGCGCGGATCGCCGCGCGCTGCCGCGAGATCGAAATAACGTTCGGCTAACTGTGTTGCGGGCAGCGGATCAGCAGGCGCTTCCTTGGCTGCGCGGATTACTGCCGCACGCAGACTGGCCAGTTCACGCGCCGTATTATCACCAGGTCGCATCGGCAAACGCTCCAGCACTTCGCCGGGATCGGTTGGCACGCGCGGCGCGGCGAACGCCGCTGATGGAAATAGGTTGACACAAGCCAAAACAAATACCTTCCCAATTATTAAATACCGGGAATTAACAGGGTGACATATCGTCATAGTTGAAGTACCATAATCTTTGTGTTTGTTTTTAACGTTCATTTTTAATCAACCTAGCGAGTCTATACATGAAAAAATTATTATCAGTTTTGATTGCTGCTTCTTTTGCAACCGTTTCTGCAGCCTCTTTTGCTATGTCGCATGGCGGCGCACCGAAAGACGCTGACATGAAGAAGATGGAAGAAAAGATGGAAGCCTGCAAAAAGATGGATGCAAAAACAGTCGACGACAAAATGAAGGCTGAGTGCAAGAAAATGATGGACGACAAAAAAATGATGGATGAAAAGAAACCTGATGCAATGAAGAAGTAATTTGACGTTATGTGTTGATTTGTTTCAACACCTCGTTGAAAAAAATCGGGCCTCGTGCCCGATTTTTTTCAGATGCACATACTCCTGCATGCGCGTATATTACGCGCGCAAAACAAGAAATTACCGAATGCAAACCGAAACCAAAGATCAACCGATGCGTGCTGTCGTCGCTGCTGTGCATCTGCAAAGCGTGAACGATATCGAATTTGAAGCGTCGCTTACTGAACTTCGCGAACTGGCGAAAACACTCGGCTATGTGGTCGTCGGCACGTTCATTCAGAAGCGTACTAATTTTGATACGGCAGCGTATCTAGGCGTTGGCAAGCGGCAGGAAATTCGCCGGTTTGTGGATAGCGACAGTGCAGATTTTGAAGCACTCGAAGATGATTTAAGTGTGGCAAAAAGTGGGGCCGCGAAAGCCAAGGCAGCGGCACAATCCGCTGCTGATCCGGATACACGAAGAGCTGATATTGTACTCATCGATCATGAAGTATCTCCCTCACAGGCACGCAATCTCGAAATTGCGGTCGGCTGCGAGGTGATGGATCGCACCATGGTCATTCTCGAAATATTCCACCGTCACGCGAGCTCGCGCGCGGCGCGTGCACAGGTGGAGATTGCGCGGCTCGGCTATATGTCGCCACGCCTTCGCGAAGCGGCGAAATTGGCGGGCTCGGGCGGGCGACAGCGCAGCGGCTCGGGCGGTCGCGGTGCAGGCGAAACGCACGCGGCACTGGATCGTCAAAAAATTCGCAACCGTATCGCCGAGCTGGAAGTGGAAATTGCCGCGATGGATGCAGAACGCCAGACACAGCGCGCCCGCCGGGCAAATCAGGCAGGCGAAGGTGGTCAGGGGCTGGCACGCGTGGCACTGGTAGGTTATACGAACGCGGGCAAATCAACCTTGATGCGCGCCCTCACCGGCAGTGAAGTGCTGGTAGCCAATAAACTTTTTGCCACGCTCGACACTACCGTGCGCGCGCTCCATCCTGAAACTGTACCGCGTGTATTGGTAAGCGACACCGTCGGCTTTATCAAAAACCTGCCGCATGATTTGGTCGCGTCATTTAAATCAACACTGGAAGAAGCGGCAGAATCTTCACTGCTTCTCCACGTCATTGACGCGAGCGATCCTGGATGTGAACGGCAGCTTGCCGTGACCGACACGGTGCTGAATGACATCGGCGCGGGAGCTGTGCCGCGGATTCGCGTATTTAACAAAATCGACGTTGTCGGTGATGCTAGGGCCGAAGCCGAGCGTGAGACTGCGTTGCACGCGCAGTATCCGGACTGTATCGTGATGAGCGCGCGTCGCGAAACCGATGTCGCAAGAATGCACGCTGCGATCTGCGCGTTTTTCCAGCGTGACCTCGTTGAAGAGGAGATATTTCTGCCGTGGTCGGCACAACAATTGCGCGGAAAAATTTTTGCAAGCTGCGAAGTGCTGGAAGAACGCGCCGATAATAACGGCGCTTTTTTAAGGGTTCGTGGCGAGTCTAATGCTGTAGAAAATTTGCGCAAAAAGCTCAGCGTAAAGCCGACATCCGAGTAATAAGCCTGACAATATTAGAACAAACTTAATAAATCAGCCGCCCAAAACTGCGGCAAATAATTTGTATCCCCCAATAAGAGCGGCTTGTAGCGTTTTGATGTCAAGGCTGGGTGCATTACTGACAAAAAATACAAACCTTTCTTGGTTGGTGTGAATGTTGATCATATCGTCGCCCTTGCTGGCATCGATAACGATCTTGGTGCGCTGAGCGAAGAAGCCATGCTTTTGCGTGATCTTCGCTTCGTCTGCGGTTTCTTGTCCGCTAATCATCAAAGAATCGGGGGATGTCCTGCTGAAATTCTGCCTAAATCATGGCTGTTTCTTAATAGAAAATGTGGACGTTAAAACGATCCTGAATTGCCGTGATTTATGCAATTTGTTCATCTTGACTGTATTTAGCGCGCAAATTATTTTTCTCGCATCTAGGACGCACCTTATATAAGGTAAACGCTAGGGGTTGTTGAAACTACTAAGATTTCAGCGCGCCATCGGCACGCGACCACACTTCATTCAATTTCTTTTCCACTTCGGCCGCCTCGGTCATCTTCTTCTGCGCGCGTAACGCATCACGCAACATCGCCAGCGCCCAGCCGCTACCGGGAATCGCTTTCAAATCTTCGCGCGCGATAGTTTCAGCTTCGGCATGACGACCAGTAGACAACAACGCACGACCCAGCATCAAACGGGTGTGTGCGCCCAGAAGTGGCGGATCATCCGCGTCGAGCGCAGATTCCAGCTTTACTGCACGCTGCAGTGCGGCAAACCCTTCATCCGTTTTTTGTAATTTGAGTTTTAGCTGACCATCAAGTGCTTCGGCGACAACTTCGAGCAGCGATGAAACCTGGTATTCGCCAAACAGTTTTTCTTTGCGATTTTTATCTATTGCGGCAATGCGACGAATCTGCGCCAACTGAGCTTCGACCTCTGTGGTGTTGCCGCGCGCCACATGCGCCAGACCGCGCGCATAGTGGGCGATGCCTTCTTCGATACCATCTTTGACGGTAGCCGCAGGCACTGCGAGTATGTTGTCCCATTGTTGAAACCTGATCTGATTCAAGCGAAGTAGCGAATGCATATATTGTGAATACAGGCCGCTGCGATCACCCCCGCGCGCGCTTTTTCCGCTGGATAACACAGCGAGCTTCGATGCTGCATTAATGGCAATCTCGCTGCGGCCATCCATCATCGCCGCGTACTGCAAAAAATGCAGATGGTGCGGACGCCAACTCGGCTTCGCTTCGAAACCTTGCGCCTTCACAATTTCCTCACGCTTGTCATCGGCTGCGAGTGCGGTTTGATTCGCCAGGGTCGCATCGGCGAAGCGCCCGGTCTTGATATAAATGTGCGAAGGCATGTGCAATAAATGTGGCGCGCCGCTGGCGAGCGAGCGCAGCAAATCGGCAGATGCGATGGCACGTTCAGGCGTGCGCGATTGTTCAAGCGCGTGAATCAGTAAATGATTGGCACCGGTGTGTTCGCGATTATTTTTCAAAACATCTTCGAGCGCAGCAACACCTTTCTCGGTCGCCGCAGTAGGCTTGCCTTCGGCATTCCACCACTTCCAGGCATCGGTGATGAGTTCAGCATCAGCATACAAAGTGGCAGCGTCAGGATGCGCGGGAAATTGTTTGTACACCGCCGCCATTTTCTGCGCATAAACGAGATCGAATGTAGGCGCGATTTTGGTTGTAGATGACGTACAGATTTTTGCAACAGGTTCACTCGGCTCTTCATCCTTCTTGCCGACGCTCACATAGCGCCCGCTGGCCGCGTTAATGATGGCGAGTTCAAGCGGCGTGACATCCTTGGTCAGCATTTCTGCGCGCAATTGATAACGCGCGGATTCTTTTCGATTGGCAGGATTATTGTTATTCACATTCGGCCCCATCGCGTAGGCCAGTCCCCACGCGCACATTGCGCATACGGGGTCGGCCTCAAGTGCCGCACGAAACGCACGCGCCGCATCGCCGTGATCGAAGGCATAAAACAAACCTACCCCCTGATTGAACAACGCCTGCGCCTCAGATGATCGAGTCGTGATAATCCACGTGTGTTTACCGAGACCGTCAATCTTTGGTGAACCGGGGCGCTCTGCTTCACCAAACATGACGCAAGATACCAGCGTGGACAGCACGGCAATTGAAAATAATCGAGGCGTGCGATTCATAAATATTCCCAAAATAAGCGACTAAGACAAAGACTAATCGCCGGGACGGCCAAGCACAAGGCTTGCGTGATGAAACGCGGTAAATAAGGGGCAAAGTGCGGCACCACGTAAGAGTAGAAATGCAAACCCCACCACTAGCGCGCGTCAAGAGAGCTTTTGCTCTGGAATCTCCCGTAGATATTAGACTTTTATATTTCGGTAAGAGCATTTCCGCAATATTTGTGATTCATAAAAAATACAAACCCTCCATGCACAAATGGTATAACCAATTCAGAACGGGGATTCGTGATGGTGGGATAATTTGGGAATATATAACGATGCCGCGGATGCAGATTTGCATTACTTTGCAGCGCCAGATAATGAACTCAAAACATCCGGCAACTTATGAGGAGAAATTTCATGAACGCACTCGCTGATACGCTGCGTCACACCGCCGTTAATGTTGCACCCACGCAGCATCGCAAACTGCTCGCCTGGGTTTCAGAAGTCGCTGCGCTTACACAGCCTGCGCGCATCTACTGGTGCGATGGCAGCGATGAGGAATACAACCGACTTTGCAATGAATTAGTTGCGGCGGGAACGTTTAAAAAACTGAACGAAAAATTGCGGCCCAATTCGTATTTGGCTATGTCCGATCCAAGTGATGTCGCACGCGTCGAAGACCGTACCTTCATTTGTTCTGAACACGAAGAAGATGCTGGCCCGACCAATAACTGGACCGCACCTGATGAAATGCGCAAAACTTTGCATGGCTTGTTTGCGGGCGCAATGCGGGGCCGCACGATGTATGTGGTGCCGTTCAGTATGGGCCCGCTCGGCTCGCACATCGCGCACATCGGCGTGGAGATTTCTGATTCCGCTTATGTCGCGGTCAACATGAAATTGATGACGCGCATGGGCCGCAACGTGCTGGATGCATTGGGTGATGATGGCGTATTCGTACCGGCGCTGCATTCGGTTGGCGCGCCCTTGGAAGCAGGTCATAAAGATGTGGCGTGGCCATGCAACAAAGATCACAAATACATCGTGCATTTTCCACAGACGCGTGAAATCTGGTCGTATGGTTCGGGCTATGGCGGCAATGCGTTGCTGGGAAAAAAATGTTTCGCGTTGCGCATTGCAAGCGTGATGGGCAAGCAGCAGGGCTGGCTGGCCGAGCACATGTTAATTCTCGGTGTAAAAACGCCCGAGGGGAAAAAGCATTACATCACCGCGGCGTTCCCGTCGGCTTGCGGCAAAACCAATTTCGCCATGCTGATTCCGCCTGCGACGTTCAAGCAAGCAGGCTGGGAAGTGACCACCGTTGGCGATGATATTGCATGGATCAAGCCCGGCACAGATGGGCGTTTATATGCGATCAATCCAGAGGCGGGATTTTTTGGCGTGGCACCGGGAACGTCTTACGAGACCAATCCGAATTGCATGGATTCGATGAAATCGAATACGATTTTTACTAACGTGGCAATCACGCCCGAAGGCGATGTGTGGTGGGAAGGCATGACGAAAACGCCACCCGCAAAATTGATCGACTGGCAAGGCAACAATTGGACGCCGGATTGTGGCCGGCTCGCCGCGCACGCAAACGCGCGATTCACCGTCGCAGCCACGCAATGTCCGTCGCTTGATTCCGATTGGGACAACCCGGATGGCGTGCCGATTTCAGCGATGATTTTTGGGGGACGTCGTTCCAGCACGGTGCCGTTAATTACTGAAGCCACGAATTGGAATGAGGGCGTTTACATGGCGGCCACACTGGGTTCCGAGACCACTGCCGCGATTACCGGACAAGTTGGTGTGGTGCGGCGCGACCCGTTTGCGATGATCGCTTTTTGCGGCTACAACATGGCCGATTATTTTGGCCATTGGGTATCAATCGGCAAAAAAGCCGGTGCGAACGCGCCAAAAATTTACTGCGGCAACTGGTTTCGCAAAGACGATAACGGCAAATTTATCTGGCCCGGATTTGGCGACAATATGCGCGTGTTGAAATGGATTGTGGAACGCGTGGAAGGGCGTGCCCAAGCTAAAAAAACAGCGCTGGGGTTTATTCCAACATACAGCGATCTTGATTGGAGCGGTTCGTCGTTTGCGCAGGAAAAATTCGACGAGATTACCGCCATCAATCAAACGCAATGGACGCAGGAATTAAAGCTACATGATGAATTGCTGACGAAGCTAGCGCATCATTTACCGGCGGAAATGACGCGGCGGTATACCGTGCTGAAGTCAGCATTGGAAGCGGCGTTGAAGACAGCAATTTAGTTTCGCTTTTCTGAAGTCAAAACCTTGCTTGCAACGCATTCGCATCGCGAGCAAGCGCGTGAACGCCGTATTTCGGGCCTGCTTTTCCGCGTTTCGCGGCATTAGTGCTTCAATAACCGCGCCTGATTTCCTACAATATGAATTGTTGAACCAATTGGTTGCTCGGCGGTACGCAAGCGACGCTAACAGCTCACATGCAAAGTACCCGGGAATCACGATGAAATTATCTTTAGTTTTAACTAGCGTCGCATTTGCGTTGATCCTCACTGCCTGCGCAGCAACACCACTTATTGTTCCGCTTTTTGTTCCGCTTTTTGTTCATAACGCAAATTTCTCGGTCAGACAGGTTGAGAATCCCAATCTGCCAGACGACTGGCAAGTCGATGGCATTGCTACCGACATTGCACTCGACACAGTAAAGAAAAAAACTCAGGCTCCGTCATTACGAATTATCTACAAACTCGGCGCACCCTACGCAGGCATAGTCCAAACCGCACCGGCCAAGGTGCTGCGCGGTAAACGATTGGTGCTGCGTACTCACATCGCGCGTCGAGGCAGCACGGCAGCCGTGGGTATCTGGATCAGGGCTTTTGACAATGAAAAGC
>JANXWW010000005.1 GCA_025350945.1 Burkholderiales bacterium | reverse complement strand
CCCGAGAATTTCGATGAGTTTGGAAAGATGTTTGTCCTGACGTTTGCCGGACAAAATTTCGTCGCCAATAATGAGCGCGCCAAAAATTCTTTGCATATTGGCCTAAAAATAATATGTAAATACAGAAATAAAAACGGGGGCTTCAATGAAGCCCCCGTGGTGCAGATTAATGCGTGCTGCTGCTGATTATTTTGACGCAGGCGCTGGCGTGGTTGATGGCACCACCGGAGCGGGCGCTGCTTTACCTGCCGCCGGGCTCAAAATGCCGATCAACTCGATGTCGAATATCAGTGTTGAATTAGCTGCAATCGGGCCAACGCTGCGTTCGCCATACGCCATCTGCGCCGGGATGATTAGCGTGCGCTGCCCGGTCTGTTTCATGCCGACAACACCTTGATCCCAGCCTTTGATTACGCGTCCTGCACCGAGCATAAAGCTAAAAGGTGCGGGCGGACGGTCACGTGAGCTATCGAACTTAGCACCCTTGCCATCGGGCTTGGAGGGATCATAAATCCAGCCGGTGTATTGCACCGCCACGGCCTGGCCACTGGTAACGGCCTCACCCGTACCGATGGTGCGATCACGCGAGATCAGTTCGTTGACTGTTGCGGGGAATGTTTCGGCTTTGGTGTTAGCTTTGGTGTCAGCCTTTGTGTCTACTTTTGCGTCTGCTTTCGCAGCGTTCAGTGGTTTTAATTCCGCCCCACCTTTGCTCGCTTTAAGCGGCGCGGGAAAGGGCGCAGGCGTTCCTGCGGGCAGCGGAGTGGGTGAAATGGTGCCAGCACCACCCACCGGTGGCATGGGCACGCTCGCCGAGCCTGGCGCAGGTGGCATGGGCATTTGTGTGGCTTTGCCTGCGGCAAGGGGCGCAGGCACAGGTGTAGTCGCAGGTGAAGCCGCAGGTGCGGTGGTGGTTTGCGCATTTGCGTGTGCGGCCAATCCAAGCGCGGTAGCAATTGAAAGTGTTTTTAATAGTTTTGATGAAAGCATATGTTCCTCTGGGCAAATGTAAATTGATAAACAAACATTGAAAAATTTGTTTTGCAGGTAATGCAAACAGTTAACGATACGCTGCACACTATTGATGACACGAACGCAGCAGGAAAAAACGCATCATACGCTGCAAATCAAATAGAGCGTGATGATCGGTTGTTAGCAGGCAAGAGATGCCATGAACAATTAACCGCTATTAGCAATAACTACGACCACCGTCTGCGCTACAAGTTCGGCTCATTTTTATGGTCGGCTTGTATAAGTCTAATGTGGGTGAGCCTTGTGAAGCATAAATGGCTGAAAACGCCCGCCTATAAAGGAGTTTATTTTTAACCGTGCCGCGAAAAAAGTACGCTTATCTGTGACGATTATCTGTAAATAAAGCACCGGTGCGGTATTTAAAAAATCCGATTCAATTTGCCCGGCAAGCGCGGTCACGTTATAATCGAATGGTTTCGGGTTTGGAATACGACTTCTTCGATGGCTGTTATGCGAAATCGCTTCGTGATTGGTAACTGGAAGTTAAACGGCGAGCTCGACGCGAATGCTGTGCTATTGGCCGATTTGAATCAGAAAGTTAATCGGGAATCAGGCAAATTTTGCGCGGTCTGCGTGCCGTTTGTTTATTTGGCGCAAACGCAAAATGTGCTTGGCAAAAGTAATATCGGTTGGGGTGCCCAGGATATAAGTCGCTATGTCGCAGGTGCCTACACGGGTGAGGTTTCGGCAAAAATGGTGTCTGAGTTTGGCTGTCGTTATGCGA
Source organism: Burkholderiales bacterium (assembly GCA_025350945.1). Taxonomy (GTDB): domain Bacteria; phylum Pseudomonadota; class Gammaproteobacteria; order Burkholderiales; family Usitatibacteraceae; genus UKL13-2. The sequence goes on along the minus strand of JANXWW010000005.1, from coordinate 2,819 downwards.
TTGTGGGTCACTCGGAACGCAGGGCCATGCTGGGTGATACAGATGCAGTGGTGGCAGAGAAATTTGGCAATGCAAAAAAAGCGGTGTTAACGCCAGTTTTGTGTGTAGGTGAAACGCTTGATGAACGAGTGGCAGGCAACACCGAAAATGTGGTGATGCGGCAGCTTCATGCAGTCATTGAGACGCACGGCGTGGCAGGTTTGTCAGGGGCAATTTTGGCTTACGAGCCAGTTTGGGCGATTGGTACCGGCAAAACAGCAACACCGCAGGAAGCAGAAGCAGTGCATGCGTTTTTGCGAGCGGAAATTGCCAGGCTGGATGTGGAAATTGCTGCAGCCATGCCCATCTTGTACGGTGGCAGTGTCAAAAAAGCAAACGCAAAAGAATTATTTGCGATGTCCAATATCGATGGTGGATTAATCGGTGGCGCGTCGTTGGTGGCAGAGGAGTTTTTAGGGATTTGGCAGGCATTGTAACGAGCGAAATCCTCCGAAGTTTGAGCGAACGGTGTTAGGAAAATGAAATGTTGGCAAATGTAATTTTGATTGTTCACTGTGTTCTGGCGTTGGCCATCATTGTGTTGGTGCTACTGCAACACGGCAAAGGTGCCGACATGGGTGCGGCTTTTGGCAGCGGCTCAGCGGGTAGCTTGTTTGGTTCTTCCGGTGCGGCAAATTTCTTGTCGCGATCAACTGGCGTATGCGCAGCGCTGTTTTTTGCAACCAGTTTGGGCTTGACCTATTTCCACGCGCCGAAAATCAGTGGTGGTGTAATAGGCGGCGGTGTGATGGAAGGCGTTACAGCGCCAGCCGCGAAAGTCGAGCCTGCAAAAACGGACGCAAAAGATTCGAGCGCAATACCGGTTCCTGCGCCTGCGGCACCTGCGCCGGGCGCTGTACCAGCATTGCCTGCGTCAACTGTGCCTGCGTCAACCGTGCCTGCGTCAACCGCGCCTGCTCCCGCAACGAGTGGTGCCGCTGATGCAAAAACCGAACCGAAATCCCAACAGATTCCGAAGTAAAATTTATACGCGGGCCGAAAATCGTACGTGTATGTTTGTATTGCCGTCGTGGTGAAATTGGTAGACACGCTATCTTGAGGGGGTAGTGGCGAAAGCTGTGCGAGTTCGAGTCTCGCCGACGGCACCATGTTTTGTAGTATTCCGAAGCGGTTAAGTGGTTAATGTGCGATGTTTCCTCAATATCTCACCACCAATCTAATTTGATTCAATCCTCACTCATCAATGGCTAATCAAGTATGTTAAGTAACTACTTTCCGATCCTGATTTTTGTCATTGTGGGTATTGCCATCGGTGTGTTGCCGCTCGTCATGAGCAAGGGCCTCACGATGTTGCTCGGTAACGACAACCCCGACGCACAAAAACTTTCTCCCTACGAGTGCGGCTTCGAGGCATTTGAGGATGCGCGCATGAAATTCGATGTGCGCTATTACCTCGTCGCGATCCTATTTATTCTGTTCGATCTAGAGATCGCGTTTATGTTTCCGTGGGCAATTGTGCTGCAGGAAATTGGCTGGTTTGGTTTCAGCGCAATGATGATATTTTTAGGCATTCTTGTCGTCGGTTTTATTTACGAGTGGAAAAAAGGCGCGCTGGATTGGGAGTAGTTGCGTGGTGAAAATTGCCGCAAAACATTTCGGTAATTTGCCCGTCTAATTTCGTGTCTGCAATTACAATTAAGTTTAGTAAAAGTTGTGTCGCGTTGAGATAATTTTATTCTTAGTCTCCGCACCATCGTATTGGAGAATCATCATGCCGGACGGCGATAGCAGTGCTGCAAAAAGTGTTTCGAATAGCCTGACCCAGCAGGGTTTTGTCACTACCTCAATCGATTCGCTCCTGAATTGGAGTCGCACCGGTTCGATGTGGCCAATGTCATTCGGGCTCGCCTGCTGCGCGGTAGAAATGATGCACGCCGGTGCATCGCGCTACGATCTCGATCGTTTCGGTATTGTGTTCCGCCCCAGTCCACGCCAGTCGGATGTGATGATTGTGGCCGGCACGCTGTGCAACAAGATGGCTCCCGCGTTGCGTAAGGTTTATGACCAGATGGCTGAGCCACGCTGGGTGATTTCGATGGGTTCGTGCGCCAATGGCGGCGGCTACTACCACTACTCGTATTCGGTGGTGCGCGGCTGTGATCGCATCGTGCCGGTGGACGTGTATGTGCCCGGTTGTCCCCCGACGGCAGAGGCACTGTTGTACGGCATAATTCAATTGCAAAATAAAATCAAACGCACCAATACGATTGCGAGATAAGCTAAATGTCCGCAAAACGTGATGCCTTAAAAGCGAGTCTGGAAGCCATCCTTCAGGCGCATTCTGCTATTGTCAAAGTCGATACAGAGCAAATTATTGTTGATGTCAACGCGGAGAATTTGATCGCAGTGATGACTGTACTTCGCGATAATCCACAGCTCGGATTTAGCCAGTTAATCGATGCCTGCGGCATGGATTACGCCGAGTTTGGCGGTGTGGAAGAAAGTAGTAGCGGTTTTGGCAACAGCGGTTCACGTTTCGCGGTTGTTTATCAACTGCTTTCCGTTCAGCACAACTGGCGCTGCCGTGTGCGTGCGCACGCGACCGACGATGATTTCCCGTTGCTCGATTCTGTTATCAGCGTTTGGGCATCGGCAAATTGGTACGAGCGTGAAGCGTTTGATCTATACGGCATCGTGTTCAACGGCCATCCCGATCTGCGTCGTCTACTCACCGATTACGGCTTCGTTGGTCATCCGTTCCGCAAAGATTTCCCCGTTTATGGCACGGTCGAAATGCGTTACGACCCCGAGCAAAAGCG
>JANXWW010000004.1 GCA_025350945.1 Burkholderiales bacterium | reverse complement strand
GCTGATTTGCTTTTTGCGGCGGATGAAGCACCGGGTTTGGCGCCAGTTTTAGCCAATGGCTTGGCTTTATTTGCAGTGGCCAACGTGATTTCTCCTGAAACAAACATCTGAAAACAGCATACTGGCAACGAAATTTTTCCGCTGCCAATTTCGAAAAACGGGTAAGTGTACTGAAAGAAAATTTCAAATACAACGCAATTATTTTTTCTGTGGTTTTTCTTTTGACTTTTCTTTTTGACTTTTCCTTCAGGCTGACACTATAAGTAGCCCGCTTCCACCAGGTAATGATATGAGGACAAAGATGCGAATTTCAAGCTGGGTGGCGAACAATCGATGGTGGCCCAATTTAACGCACATGCCCCCACTGCACCGGGGTAACCATCATAATCAGAATTGTTGTTTGTCGTGGGCTCATGGCGATAAGATATCAACCAATTATCAACCAATTGTCAACCAATGATATTAACCAATACCAGTAACGGCAACCGTACGCGCAGCAGGACAGTTCGAGTTCCAATCCGCTCCAAGTTTGCTTTAAAAAAATATGTCACAAAAACAATTTAACTCAAGTCGCATTTCCCGTTTTTTTACAACATTTCCATCTCTCACGCTTGCACTGTTACTGGTGCTGCCAGTGCTGGGTGTACTGTTCAGTGTATTCAGCCAGGATTCAGGCGCATGGGCACACATTACCGCCACGATCCTGCCGGATCTTGTCACGACCAGCTTGATACTGGTGGCGCTTGTGGGGCTCGGTGTTGTGGTGATCGGCACAACGACCGCATGGCTCACCGCCCGTTACGAATTTCCCGGTCGCGCGTTTTTGCAATGGGCGCTGATCCTGCCACTGGCGATGCCCGCTTATGTGATGGCCTACGCGTATACCGATGCGCTGCAATACGCGGGGCCGGTTCAAACCATGTTGCGTGAATTATTCCACTGGCAGGGCAAAGCAGATTATTGGTTTCCCGATATTCGCTCCGTTGGCGGCGCGGCTCTCATCATGATGTTCGTGTTGTACCCATATGTATTCATGCTCGCGCGGGTAGCATTTCTCGAACAATCGCCATCTCTACAGGAGGCAGGCACCACCTTCGGCTATTCGCGATGGCGGCTGTTTTTTCGCGTATCGCTACCGCTGGCGCGTCCTGCCATCGCCGCGGGTGCTGCTCTCGCGATAATGGAAACACTGGCTGATTACGGCACGGTTTCTTACTTTGGCCTGCAAACATTTACCACCGGTATTTTTAATGCATGGTTTTCGCTTGGGGACCGCGTGGCAGCGGCTAAACTTTCCGCGATTCTGCTGAGCTTTGTCGCGCTCGTTACTTTTCTGGAGCAAACCACACGACAGCGTTCACGCTATTTTCAGACCAGTAAAGGACGCGCGAACCGTACGCCACTTTCCGCAACCCATCGCTGGATGACGACCGCCATTTGCTCGTTACCGCTGGCGATTGGCTTCATTATTCCTACGCTCATTTTGCTCAAACAGGCGAGTGCTAATGACGCACTCGCCAGTCTCCTCACAACGCGATTTGCGACACTTGTTTTTAATAGCTTCGCCTTGGCATCAATCACCGCCGTTATCGGCGTGGCGCTGGCATTGTGGCTCGCCTACATGGCACGCAAAAGCAAAAGCGGCCTCAGCGCGAATGTCAATCGTCTGATCGGTATGGGTTACGCGGTGCCCGGCACCATCATCGCCATCGGCGTGCTGATTCCCGTTATCCGGCTCGATCATTTGCTGGTGGACCAATTAAACCTCTGGTTTGGCACCACATTTGGCCTATTGCTCACCGGCAGTTTAGGCATTCTGGTTTACGCTTATTTGATACGCTTTCTAGCGGTCGCGCTGCAAAGTGTGGCCGCCGGACTCACCAAAATTACGCCGTCAATGGACGATGCCGCGCAATCGCTGGGGGCCACCCGTTTCGGCGTGCTAAGGCAAATCCACATCCCGCTGCTGCGCCCCAGTTTGGTCACCGCAGCACTGCTCGTATTTGTCGATGTGATGAAAGAATTGCCCGCCACACTCGTGCTGCGACCGTTTAATTTCGATACGCTGGCGGTGCATGTTTATGTGCTGGCCAAAGATGAAAGGCTCGCTGAAGCTGCGTGGCCTGCATTGGCGATGGTGGCGGTGGGGCTGGTACCGGTGCTGATTGCTTCGCGGCAGATTACGCGGCAAGCAAATTAATACAAACACTAACACTGGCGCGGCGTACGAGCCATAAATTGCTACAACGCCGCACCCTGATTAGGGTTTTATTTCCACCCCACCCGATCAAACATCTGCGAGGCCGCCGCATAGTTTTTCCCCACCGCATCCATGGTCAAGGGATCACGTTTGAAATCGCCCAATGATGTGAGCTGCGGATTGCCTGTCGCTTTACCGACGGCCGGATATTCATTATTGCCGTTGGCAAAATAAGCTTGTGCTTCCGGACTCGCGAGGTACTCTAAAAACTTGATCGCAGCGTCTTTATTGGGCGCATATTTCGCCACACCCGCACCAGAAATATTGATGTGTGCGCCGCGATTTGCCTGGTTCGGAAACACCACGCCAACTTTTTCCACAAGCGCTTTTTCGTCCGCCTTATCCGACTTCAGCAAGCGCACAAAATAATATGTGTTGCCGACCGCGATTTCGCATTCCCCTGCGGCCACACCTTTAATCTGATCCGTATCACCGCCCTTTGGCGCACGCGCCATATTCGCCACCGTGCCACGCGCCCATGCTTCCGCTTTCTCGGCACCATTCGCGGCGATGATGGAACTCAACATCGAAATCATGTACGGATGCGAGCCCGAACGCGTGCAAACCTTGCCTTTAAATTTCGGGTCGGCCAGATCTTCATAATTCGCAATTTGCTTCGGATCAATCTTGCCCTTTGCATAATAAATCGGCCGCGCGCGCACCGAGAAACCATACCAAGTGCCATCCGCAGAACGCAGCTCACGGGGAATTTTTTCATCCAGCAATTGAGACTTCACCGGCTGAAACAAACCCATTTCCTGCGCCTTCAACAAGCGCCCCATATCGACTGTGATCAACACATCAGCCGGGCTTTTATCGCCCTCGCTTTTCATACGCTCAATCAGCGGATCTTCTGGGCCGTCGATGCGATTGATTTTGATGCCAGTCGCTTTTTCAAAATTCGCATACAGCGCTTCATCAGTTTGATAGTGACGCGACGAATATAAATTCAGCACTTTTTGTGGTGTGTTTGATTGTGCACTGGGTTGTGCACTGGGTTGTGTACTGGATTGTGCATTTGGTTGTGCGCTGGCAGCAGTCGAAATTGCAGCGAGAAGCGCTGCAGCAAAAACATTTGTGCGGATAGGATTCAATAACGTCATATGCAAATTCCTCAGTGCAGGTAAAAATAATTAAGGGAGTGACAAAGCAATGTCAGATCCACACTGTAATGCGAATGATTCTCATTAGTCAAGCGAAATGCATTTGCATAAGCTGATTTATAATTGTTCATGGCAAATTATCTGGACATTCGTGATATCGCGTTCTCCTATGCTGACGGCACGCGCGTTTGCGAGCATTTATCGTTCTTCGTCAGCGACGGTGAAATCGGTTGTTTGCTCGGGCCCAGCGGCTGCGGCAAAACCACCCTGCTTCGGCTTATTGCGGGATTTGAAAAACCAGATGCAGGCGAGATTTATCTTAAAGCAGAGCGCCTCGCCAATCAACAATTCGCGATGCCCGCCGAGCAACGAAACATCGGCGTTGTGTTTCAGGACTACGCCCTGTTTCCGCATCTATCGGTTGAAAAAAATATAGGGTTTGGCTTGCGCGCGCTTTCATCCGCGCAAAAATCGCAGCGCGTAAACGAAATGATTGATCTCGTCGACCTCGCGCAAGAGGCGAAAAAATTTCCGCATGAAATTTCCGGCGGCCAACGTCAGCGCGTCGCCCTCGCCCGTGCACTCGCACCGCGGCCAAAACTGTTGCTGCTGGATGAGCCATTCTCGAATCTGGATGTCGAGCTGCGTGAAAAACTGGGGCTCGAAGTACGCGCACTATTGCGCCAACTTTCAACACCCGCATTGCTGGTCACGCACGATCAATACGAAGCGTTTTCAATCGCCGACAAAATCGGCGTTATGAATCACGGCAAAATTGAGCAGTGGGACACCGCCTACAATTTGTATCACCGCCCTGCAACAAAATTTGTCGCTGACTTCGTTGGCCAGGGCGTGCTACTGCGCGGCCGCGCGCGCCATGATGGCCATATTGATACCGAACTCGGCCCGATGCTGACGACCAATCTGCCGCTCGGCAAATTGCACAATGGTGCCTACGCCGATGTGCTGGTGCGGCCCGACGATATTCTGCATGATGATGCCAGCCACGCGCAGGCCGAAGTCGTACACAAAGCGTTTCGCGGCGCGGAAATTTTATACACGCTGCGCCTGCCCAGTGGTGCCAAAGTGCTATCGCTGGTGCCCTCGCACCACAATCACGAGATCGGGCAAAAGATTGGCATCAAGCTGGAAATCGATCACGTGGTGGCGTTTCCGGTGGTGTAAAAAGGTACGAGGTATCGCTGGATCAGCTCGAGCAAGGGGTTAGAGATCGCTAGCGTACAGTCCGTTAGTGTGGGCCAGGTTCTCAAGGGTCTGGCCGAGGTTGTCTGGGTCTGCATAGAAGCGCTTATCAACGGAGTTCAACGCCTCGTGCGCGGTGTCGTAGTCGGGGTGGGCCTCTTCCCAAGTGGGCATCATCTCGCAGCGTGCGGTTCGATCAACGGGGACGTCGTTGCTAGCAAACAGTATGGCCTTGGCCTCGAATAGCAGCGAGAGCGACTGGCGCGCTCCGACTTCTTCCAGCGCGGCAACCGTATCGGCATAGTGCGCACCGCTTGAGTTGGTGAAGAACTGATCGAAGCCGCCGTTGTGCACCTCGCCGCTGAAGACGTTGACCAAGTAGTAGAGGCGCTCCGGGTGCGGGAGCTTGGCAAATCCATTCGGTTCGTCATAGACCTTGGCAACAAGAGCGGTCCAGTACTTGTACTCAGGTGATGCATACACGGCTTCTCGTGCTTCGCGCGCCTCCTTGAGCAGCCTGGTCCGTTCTTCGGTCGAGAGCCGGTTCCCGCGAACGCACGGCATGCAAAGTCCGCCGTTGCGAGCGGCCGTGTCCGGATGAATAGAGGCTCCACATCGGGAGCACTGGAGGCGTTGCATTGCGATGCCTAACGCTTGCATTAAGCCGCGCCACGAAGCGGCGTCGGCTTGAACGAATTGTTAGGCCTCGTGCGAGGGCTAAGATAAGCCGGGAAAACGTCCTTGAATGTCATGCCTAAGGAGGCTCTTGCTCTACCAATTGCTTGATTCTCACTGCTTTCTCGAAGTGATCCAATTGATGCGTTTGAATCCACCATTTCGCGACCTCCATTAAGAGCTCTGGATTGTTATTTTTGTTGGAAAAAAATGCGTAGAAGGACAAGCCGACACTCGCACTTTTCTCTCTAATCTTGGTGTCGCAAACATCAACTATCTTCTTTCTCAGACTTGTACGCATATTTAAAGGCCTAACATTTGAGCTAACCTGCCCGCGGATGCAGGCAGGTTAGGCTTGAGCAAGGGGTTAGGCATCACTGCGCTGGGCGCCCGCTTTCTGATGCAGACCGAAAGCAACACCTTCCGGATCTTTACATGTGCAGAAACGGCCAAACCCTGTTTCCTCGGCACTGATGTCTCCGGCAGCCCCGCCAAGCTCGACCACCTGCTTCGCTGCCTGCTCAATGTTCGTTACCGAGAAATAGACGATCATCTGAGGAGTTGGATCGTTGGCCTGCAAACCCACGTTGCAAGCTGGAGTACTGAAAACTCCTCCGGCTTCTCCCCAAGATTCGAAAGTCCAGCCGAAGAGCTTTGTGAAAAAGCTCGGCGACTTGGCACCAGTAGCGCTGCCAATCTCGATGTGTGTGACAGTTCCTGACATGGATTACTCCTGTATGGATGAACAACAAGGCGAAAGCATGCTGCAGGACTGTGTCCTGAGGCTGTGGATTGCAACACATATCGATTGCGAGATTTAGGCGTTTATTGAATTTTGCTTCTTTTCGCACGATTCGTTTTTGCGTAACAATATAGGATAACAACACCGTACGGCCCTCATGGCTCGTCGCACTTACGGTACATCTAGGGGTCTACCATTGAATGCCAGATTGAGCGCCAGGTTAGCCACCGAGCTCACGGATCATGGCGTCGATGCGAAGGACATCATTTGACCCGGTGAATTTCGCTCGGTCAGTCTTGAGCTTTTGCTGAAGCTCAACCTTGTAGTCGGAGGCAAAAGCCCGCTTCACGGTCGGCAAGGTAGCAGCCATCGCTTCTAGGAGCAGCGACCTGTCTTTAGGCGAAAAACCGTTGCGCTCGGTTAGCGAAACCTCGGCACCTACGAACATAGTCGTCAGACCGGATTTCATGGTCTTTAGGCCGTCTATCCTCGTGGCATATTTGTCGTCCCTGGGAATGGTCGGAAGAAACTCATCGGTCAGGTCCAGACCAACAGCAGAAACACGGAGAAGAAATGCAAGCAAAGATGCGAGTTCCGGTTTGGAAGAGGCAGTGTCAGTGACGGATTTTACGGAATACAATTTTAATAGCGAGTTCACACTCTGTAGAAGCGCGACGTGGTCATGTAGGCGCGACTGTATTGGCAAGGAACGATTACGATGGAACGAAAAATTGTCGGTAGACGTGATTCGATCCAGAAGTACCGTGCCGTGCCTGTCTGAAAAGCGAGGAAGCGTTACGGAGCCTGCGGATAGAACTCGGAAGGCTTGGGTGTAGTCAGCCCCGGTCCATTCGCGAGTTACAGCGGGAATTCCGGCTGCAGTATATGGCGATAGCGTAGCGTCTTGAGCGCAAGCCAAAGGAGTTGTCAGCAGGGCCAGAACAGTCAGGATAGAGGGTGTGCGCATGGTTGAAGAGGGTTAACGTTCGAGCTAAGCAGCACGCGGGGACAGTATTGTAAGCCCAGACTGAGACAATGTATCGAGTACCTCACTTGTCTGTCAAACGCATCGACTGCGTATTGAACCGCAGGGGTCATGAACCACATGAGTCAGGCCTTGCTTGTTGCTTGGAGAATATGATGGTGAAAGAATTGACCCCGGCTTGCGAACCTAGCATCGGCGAGGCTCTCCAGGCTATTTGCCATGAAAGTGCGCTGCTATTGGCGACTTTAAGCGTGATGCGGCGCACACCCCGTTGTGCAGAAAATCTACGCCACTGTGCGAACGTCCTCAATCACTTTGCCGTCATTCGGCAACGAATTCAGCGCGACGCATTCAATCTCGCCGCGCAGTTTGGTGATGTCGCGAATCGATTCGAAAACCCCCGTTGCGGCCGCCGTGTGCGGGGTCATTTCAATCTTCAATGTCATCGCATCAACGCCATCGACGTGACTCACGATGAGGC
>JANXWW010000417.1 GCA_025350945.1 Burkholderiales bacterium | reverse complement strand
GCAATCGTCTCGGCCAGATGGCGCGGCTCATCGAGATCCAGCGGCAGCGGACGACCGTGGCCAACATCGCAAAACGGGCAGCGACGCGTACACAAATCGCCCATGATCATAAAGGTGGCCGTGCCTTTGCCAAAGCACTCGCCAATGTTGGGACACGATGCCTCTTCACACACACTGTGCAGCTTCGCTTCGCGCAAAATTTGTTTTATTTCATAAAAACGTGTGGACGGCGAGCCCGCTTTAACGCGAATCCATTCCGGTTTTTTCAATCGCTCGGCTGGGATAATTTTGATCGGGATGCGCGCAGTTTTTTGCTCGTTTTTTTCCTTATTCCCCGCAACAACCCCCGCTTTTAAATCTACTGCTGTCATGATGATTCCAATAATGTAGTCGTTGTGTTTAGATTACGTTGCAAGTGTGCGACAAGTTTTTCGCCGATGACATCTATTTTATCCGTCACGCGTAAATCGTGCATTTGCGTGACCGCAAGACCTTCATAACCGCAAGGATTGATACGCGAAAACGGTTCCAGATCCATATCGACATTTAGCGAGAGCCCGTGATACGTTGCATGATTCGCCACACGCAAGCCAATCGCGGCAATTTTTGCATCGCGGTCATTGTTTTTGCCATTCACGCTCACATACACGCCCGGCATGCCCAGCTTACGATAACTTTCAATCTCATATTGTGCGAGCAAATCGATCAGCGATTGCTCGATTCTTCGCACAAGTTCTTTGACGCCATAACCAAGACGTTTAATATCAAGCAACAAATACGCAACCAATTGGCCCGGCCCATGATAAGTCACCTGTCCGCCACGCTCAACGTTGATGACGGGAATATTTTTTGCATCGAGCACGTGCTCAGGCTTGCCCGCGAGACCCAAAGTGTAAACAGGCGGATGTTCGAGTAGCCAGATTTCATCGGCGGTGTCTGACATGCGCGCGCGGTTGTGCGCCTGCATCGCGAGTAGCGTTTCAGTGTAGTCGGCGATGCCAAGTTGCTTGATGACCAGGGCAGACACTAAAGCGCCATCAACACCAAAGGATGCGATGAAAGTTCGCGATAAATATCATCGATTTGTTGTTTCGATTGCGCATTGATCGTTGCCGTCACCGATAAAAAATTTCCGTTTTTCGATGGCCGCATTTCGATCAGTTTGGTATCCAGATCGGGCGCGTGTTTTAGCACAATATCGATAACCAGTTGCGCGAAATTACTTTGGCCATCGTCATTGGCCATCTTGCCCATTGCCTTGATCGGAAACATCGTAGGGAATTTAAGTAGCGTTTCCTCGCCTTTACCAATCAATTTAGGATGTTCGTTCGTCGTCATCTGCACCTTTCAGTATTTACAGTCCACGTTTGTAAATTTGAAAAAGCTCGTACATCTTCGAAAACAGTGGGCCTGGTTTTCCGGCGTTGACACCCTGTCCGACTGGCTTGCCATCCAGCGTAGTAATCGGTACCACTTCTTTGGTGGAAGACAAAATCCACAGCTCATCGGCCGCGTTGACTTCATGGCGCGAGACGCGGCGGATATCCAGTGGGATGCTGTCTTTCCGCGCAAGTTCAATCATTAATTCATAGGTGATACCGGGCAGGATTAAATTGTCCAGCGGCGGACAAAGAATCACCCCGTTTTTTACCACCGCGATATTGCTTGCGGACGACTCTGTCAAATAGCCATCACGGAATAGCAGCGCTTCATCCGCGCCTTCGTTATTGGATTGATGCTTGAGCATCACCGCACCGAGCAACGCAATAGATTTGATGTGGCAACGCAGCCAGCGGCTATCATCTAACGACACACACGAAATGCCGCGCTCGTAAACTTCACGTTTCGGTGTTGGCAACGGATTCGCCATCATGAAAACAGTTTGCGTGAGACCTTTGACCGGGGCGAAATCACGTTTCGCCACACCTCGGGTGATCTGGATATAAACGGCAATATTTCCACCGCCGTTATGCTGAACCAGCGCGCCGATATTGGTTTCCCATTGGTCTGCCGAATACGGATTGCCGATTTCCAATGCATCAAGGCTGCGTTGCAGGCGCTTTAAATGCTCGCGCAAA
>JANXWW010000400.1 GCA_025350945.1 Burkholderiales bacterium | reverse complement strand
TCATGGCGGGCAAATCAATCTACCGTTTGCCACCGCGCGGGTGCTAAAGAACGCAACTCAGCATGGCTTCAAACGCGGCCTCTACCCGCTGGGCGAGCGCCAAGTGTTTGTGACGAGCGGTCTGGGCATGGTCGGATTGCCACTGCGGCTGTTCCAACCGCCAGCAATTGATGTGCTCACCATGAATTAGGTTTGCGAACTTACGAGGACTAGGCAATAAGCAAGCCCTCGTATCTTGCTAAAGCCGATCAACTTTGTTGTACTAAAGAAGTAGAACCGGTCGGGCAGGCTGATGCTGGAAAGACATAAGGCCGTAGCATGTTGTGAGCCTGTGGGTCAGATAAGCGCACTTGCCCGTTTCTCGTTCAGAAAGTCCGAACGGTAACTTGGGCCAACGCCGCATCTTGCAAATTACCCTCGCAAGCGGCGTCGCGTAAGCCTGCATACGAGGAAGGTCAAACGATGAACGGGAACGCGGTTTTAACCACAGCAGTCGTCGGCATTGATGTGGCAAAGAAGAAAGTTGATTTATTTGCGGTTCTCCAAGACAAAGGTAAAGCAAAGGTCTTTGACAACACCGCAGCGGGTCATCGCGAGATACAGCGCTGGCTTGGCGAGCGTGGATTTGTGCCTGCCAGCACGCACGTCTGTATGGAAGCCACCGGGCCATACTCAGAGTCATTGGCAACCGCGCTGGTGGCGGGCGGATGGAAAGTCAGTGTCGTCAATCCAGCCCGCATCAAGGGTTTCGCCCAAAGTGAGCTGGCGCGCAACAAAACAGATCGCGCCGATGCTGCATTACTGGCAAGGTTTTGTCAGGCCATGCGACCGGCGCTATGGGTGCCGCCTTCAGCGGCATTCCGGCAATTGCGCGCGTGGGTGGATCGCTTGCAAGCACTCAAAGATATGCGGCAGCAGGAAGTCAATCGCATTGAGGCCATGGAGGCTAGCGAACAACGCGAGGTGCTGGCGCACGTCAACAAACACGTGACGTGGCTAGACCAAGAGATTGTCAAACTTGAGGGTGATATTGATGATCATATCAACCGACATTCTGAGCTAAAAGCGGATGCTGACTTGATGGCGAGCATTCCTGGTATCGGCCGCACCACGGTGGCTAAGGTGCTGGCGTATGCGGGCGATGTCAGGCGTTTTGACAGCGCCAAAGCGCTCGCGGCATTCATCGGACTCAGCCCAAGGCAACGCCTGTCGGGCACCTCGGTGCGAGGCCGCACGATGATGAGCCGCGCAGGCCATAAGGCGCTGCGACAGACGCTCTACATGCCAGGCTTGGTGGCACGGCGACATAACAAAACGCTTAAGGGGTTTGGTGATCGGTTAAGTGCGGCAGGGCTTGCGCCCAAAGCCGTGGTCGGCGCGGTGATGCGAATGCTCGCGCACTTTATCTACGGGGTCGTCAAGTCAGGAAAGCCATTTGACTCCAGCTGTGGCGCTTCAGTGCTTGACTTTCAAGACGGTATCTGACCCCTTTTATTAATGGTTTCGGCAACGGAGTATTTGCTCGATTTTGCGGTGATGCCGGATGCAGGCGCGGGAGCTTGCGCCATCGCTGCAGTCACGCTCGCACAAAACAACGATAAAAGAAAAATATTCAATATTTTTTTCATGAAAGCTCCTGTCGAGCTGGTTGTTTTACAGGGACGTAAAACTGCGATACTTGCGCGTGAGATCTTGTACGCTTGATGTCATTTTTTGGATGTGTTGATGCAGTAGTTAATTTAGCTGCCTGATAATTGTTCAGTTCATTAACAATGTAATTAATCAATACAGCAATCCATGATTTTTTATTGTGTATATGTTGTTGTGGAAATGTTCTTAAAACATTTATATAAATTAGGATAAGAAATGAAATCTACTCCTCTCTCTCTCTCTCTCTTAAATTTTAGCGCTAGTTGCATCGTAGCCATTGCATGCATTTTTGTGACTAGTCAAGTGCGCGCGAATCAAGACATCGCGTATAGCCAATCAAGCGCTGATTTAACGGCTACAAGTATTTTTAAGTCCAATGTCAAACCTAATGAA
>JANXWW010000386.1 GCA_025350945.1 Burkholderiales bacterium | reverse complement strand
CGCGAACGCAAGCTCCGCACCTTCGCGCTTCATCGCGGTGGCAATGCCGTAGGCGATGGAGCGATGCGAAATCATGCCCGTCAACAATATTTTTTTACCGCTTAAAAAGCCCACAATAGTGATTCCTTTTTTATGATTAGATTGAAGTTTAGCCGATTCAATGCGGGCATCAATTTATTAAACGCACGAACTAGCCAAGACCGACGTACACTCAAAAATTACAAACGCGTTACACGAACATGACATGCGGTATAGTGGGCGCGCTTGTCAGGTGGGACGATTGTCAAAAACAAGAATTTACGCTGCAACGCACCATTTTAAAGCCGCGCAAAACGTGAACTTTTTTTTAGGACTCAGAAATGTATCGCGCACACATGACTGTCCGGATTTTTGCTTTATTTTCGCTTGTCGCACTCGCGATAGCTGCGCATTCACAAACGCCCGCGCAGCCGTATGCGCCAGACCCGAATAAAATTTTGCGGTATGCGTTTGAGGTCGCCGAGACCACGCTTGACCCGCAAAAGGTCGCCGACGTTTATTCATCTATTGTCAACAACGCTATTTTTGACGCCCCATTACGTTACGATTATTTGGCGCAACCTGCGAAGTTGCTGCCGAATACACTCGTCGCATTGCCGGAGGCATCGGCAGATTATCGAACGTTTACTTTTCACCTAAAACCTGGAATTTATTTTGCTGATGATCCTGCTTTTAATGGCAAAAAGCGCGAGCTTGTAGCCGAGGATTATGTTTACACATTGAAAAGACTGTTTGATCCTAAATTAACTGCGCCTTTGTTGTCGGAAGTTGAGGGCTATCTGCTAGGCTCAAACGAATATGCTGAGAAAGCCCGAAAAGCAGGGCGTCTTGATTTTGATGCGCCGTTCGAAGGCGTTAAAGCGCTTGATCGTTACACTTTCCAGATCAAGTTAATAGATCCAAAGCCCGCATTTGTTTTCAAGCTCACAGATTGTCGCGTCGCCTGTGCGCTCGCGCGCGAGGTGGTGGAAAAATATGGCAGCGATATCGGCTCTCATCCGGTTGGCACAGGGCCATATCGAATAGCGTTTTGGAAACGCTCTTCAAAAATGGTGCTTGAATACAACCCGAATTTTCGCGAAATGTATTGGGATGCGGAACCCAATGCAGACGATGAAAAAGGCAAAGAGATTTTAAAGCTGATGAAAGGCAAACGGTTGCCCATGGTCGGCCATATCGAGGTTTCTATCATTGAGGAAATGCAACCGCGTTTGCTGGGGTTTTTAACGGGTGGACAGGATTTGCTTTGGCGTTTGCCTGAGGAGTTTTCAACGATGGCGATTCCCAATAATCAATTGGCACCGAATCTGGTCGCAAAAAATATTCAATTTGCACAACAGCCATTGCTGGACTTGACCTACATGTATTTCAACATGGAGAACGCTACTGTCGGTGGATATACGCCAGATAAAATTGCGTTGCGCCGGGCTATCACCTTGGCCTATCGCACAGAAGATGAGCTAAAAGTGATTCGCAAAAATCAGGCAATTATTGCCAACACGCCCTACAGTCCCGGTGTGGAGGGATACGACGCCAATTTTCGCACCAGTGCCAATGACTACAATCCGTCGAAAGCCAATGCGCTGCTTGACATGTACGGCTACAAGCGCGGCGCCGACGGCTGGCGCACCATGCCGGATGGCTCACCGCTTATCCTGAAGAGCAATTCCACGCCGACGGATCGTGATCGACAGATCGACGAAATGTGGAAACGCTCTATGGACGACATCGGTATCAAAATCGAGTTTCGTAAAGCGAGGTGGCCTGACCTGCTGAAAGAATCCTATGCAGGCAAGCTGATGATGTGGAGTTTGGGAAATTCTGCATCGGAGCCGGATGCTGAAACCTGGCTTACTTTGTTATACGGTCCCAATACAGGGCAAAAAGGTAATCAGGCAAGATTTCAACTGCCTGCGTATGACGAGGCCTATAAGAGAGCGCTACAGCTTCCCTTTGGCCCTGAACGTACCAAGCTCTATCAAGACATGGCGAAACTCATGGTGGCTTATGCACCGTGGAAAATCAATCTGCATCGCATCGGCACGGATATGTGGCACCCACACGTCATTGGCTTCAGACGTCCCTTGGTACAGACGCAAAACTGGTGGAAATTCGTCGACATTGACCCCGCCAAACAAAAAGAATTCGAGGCGAAAAAGTAATGATGTTGCGTCGCTTCTTGTGGTGCTTCTTTGTTATCGCATGGACAGCTTGGGGACCTCACACGAGCGCAATCTCTGCCCCTACCTCTACCCCTACAAAAACCATTCGCTTCGCATTTTTGGTTGCCGAAACCGAATTCGATCCCGCGCGCGTATCGGATCTTTATTCGAACACGATTAATGACGCGATTTTTGAGCCGTTATTGACATACGACTATCTCGCGCGCCCCGCGAAATTAAAGCCAAGCATGGCGGTGGCGATGC
>JANXWW010000385.1 GCA_025350945.1 Burkholderiales bacterium | reverse complement strand
GTACATCAAGCATCGCAGTTGACAAATCATGCCGCGCAGTAGGCGATACACGATTCCAAATAGGCCAGTAGCTCAATTGGCAGAGTAACGGTCTCCAAAACCGTAGGTTGGGGGTTCGAGGCCCTCCTGGCCTGCCAGATTCAGATTTGCCTACATCCTCGTCGTGCTGACGATTGTGGGTTATGACGTGCAATATCGTGCAGTGAAGTTGCCTAAAATTATTAAGCCCTAAAGATTATTTCGCCCCAAAGTGGATTCGGATGAAAGATAAAATACAAATCGTAGCAGCCGTACTGATTTTCATTGGGGGGCTTGCTGCGTTTTATTTGTTGGCCGATAAGCCAATGATTGCGCGCGTGGGTGCCATGCTTGGGCTATTTGTGGTCGCAGGTTTGGTTGGCTGGTTCTCAGCACCGGGCCGTGAGTTTGCGACCTATGCGGGTGAATCCGTTGATGAGGCGAAAAAAGTCGTATGGCCTTCGCGCAAAGAAACCTTGCAATCAACGGGCGTGATTTTCGTGTTCGTGTTTGTCATGGCGATTTTCTTGTGGGCAGTGGACTGGAGCCTTACATTTGCAATTTCTAAATTTATTGGTACTGGTGCGTAAATGACGATGCGTTGGTACGTGGTTCACGCTTATTCTGGCCAGGAAAAAAGCATTCAAGCGGCACTCATTGATCGTATTCGCCGCTCCGGCATGCCGGAAAAATTTGGCGATGTGTTGGTGCCCACCGAAGAAGTAGTCGAGATGAAGAAGGGTGCCAAAGCGTTGTCAGAGCGCCGCTTCTTCCCCGGCTATATTTTGGTGCAAATGGAAATGACGGATGAGTCATGGCATTTGGTGAAATCTACGCCGAAAGTGACCGGATTTGTGGGTGGTGTGGGTAACAAGCCGACACCGATTTCGCAAAAAGAAGTTGATGCGATTCTAAATCAGGTTAAAGAAGGTGTTGAGAAGCCGAAGCCGAAAATATTGTTTGAGATTGGCGAAAATGTGCGCGTAAAAGATGGCCCATTTACCGACTTCAATGGCGCAGTTGAAGATGTGAATTACGACAAATCGAAGATTCGCGTGTCGGTGCTAATTTTTGGTCGCCCGACACCAGTCGAACTCGATTTTGGTCAAGTGGAAAAACAGTAATTTTTTAGTTTTGCGTAGTTCTTCTAGTCTTGTATAAGCGTCCAGGCGCATCTTGGGTAATGAGTGGTTAATTTGTTGGGGAGGTAGCGCTTAAACTTTTTAAGTCGCCACCGCTTGCACCCAAGGAGAAAGTAAATGGCAAAGAAAGTTATTGGCTACATCAAGCTGCAAGTGCCGGCGGGAAAGGCGAATCCATCGCCACCCATCGGTCCCGCGCTTGGCCAGCGTGGTTTGAACATCATGGAATTCTGTAAAGCGTTTAATGCGCAAACACAGAAACTGGAACCGGGCATGCCTATTCCCGTGACCATCACCGCCTTCGCGGACAAGAGTTTTACCTTTATCATGGGCACGGCACCAGCAACGTTTTTGATTAAAAAAGCCGCCAAGGTTGACAAGGGTTCAAAGACCCCGCACACCGACAAAGTCGGCAAGCTCACCCGCGCGCAAGCTGAAGAAATTGCCACCATCAAAATGCCCAACCTCACGGCGGCAGATATGGACGCAGCCGTTCGCACCATCGCCGGTAGCGCACGCTCGATGGGTATTGAAGTTGAGGGGGTTCGATAATGGCTAAAATTACTAAACGCCTGCAAAAAATTGCGGGCCTCGTAGATGTGAATAAAACCTATGCGGTCGCTGACGCGATTGAGCTTGTCAAGAAAACCGCAACGGCTAAGTTCGATGAATCTGTTGATGTGGCGATTAACTTGGGTATTGACGCCAAGAAATCTGATCAGGCGGTTCGTGGCTCGGTTGTATTGCCACGCGGCACGGGTAAAACCGTGCGCGTCGCCGTATTTGCACAAGGCGAAAATGCCAAAAAAGCACTCGACGCAGGTGCCGATATCGTTGGTTTTGAAGACCTCGCCGAGAAAATCAAGGGCGGCTTTATGGATTTCGATATCGTGATCGCCACCCCTGACGCGATGCGCGTGGTTGGTGCGCTCGGCCAAGTGCTCGGCCCACGTGGTTTGATGCCTAACCCGAAGGTCGGTACCGTGACACCAAACGTTGAGCTTGCTGTTAAAAACGCACGCGCTGGCCAGGTGCAGTATCGTGCGGACAAAGCCGGTATTGTGCAATGCACGATTGGCCGTGCATCGTTCCCGATTGATGCGTTGACCGAGAATTTGAATAGCTTGGTGCAAGCGGTAAACAAAGCGAAGCCCGCCTCGTCTAAAGGCGTATACCTTCGTAAAGTATCGCTTTCAAGCACCATGGGTGTGGGCGTGCGGGTGGATGCAGGCGCATTCGCGGCGCAGTCTACGCAACAACAGTAATTTTTAAATCAAGTCCTTTACCAGTATCGGTGAAGGCAGTTCTTTGGGTCTGAGTGCAGCGGCTGTTTTTTAGTGGTTGCACTTGGAGTTGTCAAAGACCGCAGGTGTTGAAAAGCTTAATGCGGACGGTAATTAAACAAAACATCGTTAAATTGTTGTTCAAACCTGCGCAGATGGCGGTCCCCAGTCAGGATTTAGTAGCTGCTCAAAAAATCGAGTGGTGGTTGAGTCTCCGTACAAAGGTCGCTGTGATTGTGAATCCATGAAAGTGGAATTCATTCATCAACGTAAAGGAGATCAAACGTGAGTTTGAGTCTAGATGGCAAGAAAGAAGTCGTGGCCGAAGTCGTGGCCAAGGTCGCGAAAGCCCAAACGATGGTGCTGGCTGAATATCGCGGTACAACAGTAGCAAATTTGACGAAGCTCAGGACAGACGCCCGTAGCAAGGGTGTTTATTTGCGCGTGCTGAAGAACACCTTGGCGCGCCGTGCAGTAACAGGAACAAGTTTTGAAGTTGCCCAGTCGCACATGGTCGGTCCGTTGATTTACAGCTTTTCGGAAGACGCCGTCGCGGCAGCAAAAGTCGTTAGCGATTTTGCCAAAGGCAATGAAAAATTTGTGATCACAGCAGGTGTGTACAACGGCAAAGTTCTGGATAAAGCAGCGGTGCAATCGCTGGCCAATATCCCGAGTAAGGAAGTGCTGTTGGCGCAATTGCTGGGTCTCATGCAGTCACCCATTTCCGGGTTCGCTCGCGTGCTGGCCGCTGTTGCTGAAAAGAAGGGTGGCCCGGCTGTTGTTGACGCAACCCCGGCCACGCCTGCTTCAGAACCTGTACCTGCCGCTTAACAAAATTTGTCACCAGCGATAATTTCATCACTCAATATTATTTAAAGGAAACACATCATGGCATTTGATAAAGACGCATTTTTGACATCTCTGGACAGCATGTCGGTGATGGATTTGAACGACCTCGTAAAAGCGATCGAAGAGAAGTTTGGCGTATCGGCTGCTTCAATGGCCGTTGCTGGCCCAGCCGGCGGTGCAGCGGCACCGGCTGCTGAAGAGAAAACCGAGTTCAACGTTATGTTGATGGATTTCGGTGCGAATAAGATCAACGTAATTAAAGCAGTTCGTGAAATCACTGGTCTTGGTTTGGCAGAGGCCAAAGCATTGGTTGAAGGCGCACCTAAAGCTGTTAAAGAAGGTGCCAACAAAGCTGACGCTGAAGCAATCCTCAAGAAGCTCACCGATGCGGGTGCCAAGGCTGAATTAAAATAATTTTTTGCGGGCGAAAGAGGTTGCAGAATTTTCGCCATTAAAAAATTCAGGTAAAAGTACGGCTCCCGCAGCGGATTTCTCCTCTGCGGGAGTTTGTTTCAGGTAAGTTGGTTTAATGGGATAAACTTATAAACGCCAAGATTGGCGGGCATTATCAGGCATAAATGCTTCAAACGCCGCGCCAGTGTTAGAGTTTATAAATTAATTTTTGAGCAGCATATTGGTTGGTCAGCAATCAATACAGCTCAGAAGCCAAAGCAAAACATCGGTCTTTTATTATTCAATAACGATGTTTTGCTTTGTCTTCTGTACGACTGCAGAAGACGATTTGGTCGAGCAACCGCCCGGTTGCTGTCCGCCATAGAAGGGTAGCGGCCCTTCACCAAATTGACGCCATCAATTCACCGATGGCGCCAGTCGAAGAACATTGGCACAGCAGCTTGCTGTGAAATTGCGAATCGAAAGTATTGCAACGCGGATAAAAATCCCCAGCGCAAAACCCAAATTCGTGCCATCCCACAACGTTCGGAGATCACGATGTCCCAGCCCACGTCCTATACATTTACCGAGAAAAAACGCATTCGCAAAAGCTTTGCGAAACGCGCCAGTATGCTTGATGTGCCGTTTCTGTTGGCCACCCAGCTCAATTCTTACGCCGAATTTCTGCAAGCCGAAATCGCTGGCACCAGCCGCGCCATGCAGGGTCTGCAATCGGCGTTCAGCTCGGTATTCCCGATTGTCAGCCACAACCAATTCGCGCGCCTCGAATATGTGAGCTACGCGCTCGGCCAGCCGCCGTTTGATGTGCTCGAATGCCAGCAGCGCGGCCTAACGTATGCGTCGCCCTTGCGCGCCAAAGTACGGCTGGTGATCATGGATCGCGAAGCATCGAAACCGACAGTCAAAGAATTGAAAGAGCAGGAAGTTTACATGGGCGAAATTCCGCTCATGACGCAGAACGGCTCGTTTGTGATCAACGGCACCGAGCGTGTCATCGTCTCGCAATTACATCGTTCGCCTGGCGTGTTTTTTGAGCATGATCGCGGCAAGACGCACTCGTCCGGCAAGCTATTGTTCTCCGCGCGCGTGATTCCGTATCGTGGCTCATGGCTCGATTTCGAATTCGATCCTAAAGATTATTTATATTTCCGCGTAGATCGTCGCCGCAAATTGCCCGTGACGATTTTGCTGAAAGCATTGGGCTATTCGCCCGATCAAATACTCCGCGAATTCTTTGCGTTCGATGAATTTCACATCACCAAAAAAGGCGAGATTGAATTAGAGCTGGTGCCAGAGCGCTTCAAGGGCGAAACCGCGCGTTTTGATATTGCTTCAAAAGACGGCAAAGTCATCGTTCAAAAAGACAAGCGCATCACCGCAAAGCATATTCGCGACATGGAAGCCGCGAAAATGAAACGGCTGACCGTGAATGAAGATTACATGATCGGTCGCGTATTGGCGACCAATATTGTGAACACTGAAACCGGTGAAATCGTCGCGAGTGCGAACGAAGAATTGACCGAAGTTGGCTTGCGTAAATTGATCGATGCCGGCGTTGAAACGCTGTACACGATTTACACCAACGATCTCGATCAGGGTGCCTATATTTCGTCTACCTTGCGCGTTGACGAAACCATTGATGCGCTGAACGCCAAGGTCGCGATCTATCGCATGATGCGCCCGGGCGAGCCGCCCACTGAAGACTCGGTGAACGCGTTGTTCAATGGCTTGTTCTTTTCTGAGGATCGCTACGATTTATCAGATGTCGGTCGCATGAAGTTTAATCGTCGCATTGCACGCGAAGGTCTCACCGGTGCGATGACGCTTTCGACCGAAGACATCGTAGCCGTGATCAAGATTTTAGTTGAGCTGCGCAACGGTCGCGGCGAGATTGACGATATTGACCACTTGGGCAATCGTCGCATTCGCTCGGTGGGTGAATTGGCTGAAAACCAGTTCCGCTCCGGTCTCGTGCGCGTTGAGCGTGCGGTGCGTGAGCGCTTGAGCCAAGCAGAATCTGAGAACCTGATGCCGCATGATTTGATTAACGCCAAGCCTGTGTCAGCCGCGATCAAGGAGTTCTTTGGCTCGAGCCAGTTGTCGCAGTTTATGGATCAGACGAATCCGCTGTCCGAAATCACCCACAAGCGCCGTGTATCCGCATTGGGCCCAGGTGGCTTGACGCGTGAACGCGCAGGCTTTGAAGTCCGTGACGTGCATCCAACTCACTACGGTCGTGTGTGCCCGATTGAAACGCCGGAAGGTCCGAATATTGGTCTTATCAACTCGCTCGCGCTGTACGCGCGCGTGAATGAATACGGCTTTATCGAAACACCGTACCGTAAAGTTGAAAACGGCAAAATGGCGTCAGCCATTGATTATTTGTCCGCGATTGAAGAGGGCAAATACGTGATCGCGCAGGCGAATGCGGAAATCGACAAAGCCGGTAAATTCACCGATGAATTGGTGAGCTGCCGTCATCACAATGAATTCACTTTGGCCACACCAGACAAGATTGAATACATTGACGTCGCCCCGGCGCAAATCGTGTCCGTTGCCGCATCGCTGATTCCGTTCCTCGAACACGATGACGCAAACCGCGCATTGATGGGTTCAAACATGCAGCGCCAGGCGGTGCCTTGCTTGCGTGCCGAGAAGTCGCTGGTCGGTACCGGTATTGAGCGCACCGTTGCGCTCGATTCCGGCACGGCGGTGATGGCGCGTCGCGGCGGGCGGGTTGATTTCGTGGATGCGGGCCGGGTGGTGGTGCGTGTGAA
>JANXWW010000353.1 GCA_025350945.1 Burkholderiales bacterium | reverse complement strand
GGCGAAGGGCTCAAATTTTCCTTCGAGCCAGAATTTCAGATCGAATCTTATTTGCGTTATCAGGGCGAGAAATTTTCGCGCTATTACGATGCAAACACGTATTTGCGCGTGACCAAGGCGCTCGATTATTTCGATCCTGCTGCGCAGTGCGGTGGTGATCTTGCAAAGGCATTGAGCCCGGCAACGGCATGTTTTTTAGTGATTTCATTTACCACCGACTGGCGTTTTTCGCCGGCACGTTCGCGCGAGATTGTGAAGGCGCTGCTCGATGACAATAAAAACGTGACCTACGCTGAAATCGATGCGCCACATGGTCACGATGCATTCCTGCTGGATAACGCGCTATACCATCGCACGGTGGGCGCGTATTTTGAGCATGCTGTTAAATCTGTCTGCGGGAAACAATCATGATTACCCGTGCGGATTTTGAGGCGATTGCGGCGTGGATTCCGCAAGGCTCGCGCGTGCTTGATCTGGGCTGCGGTGATGGCTCGCTGTTGGCCTATTTGAAAGAGACGCGCAAAGTTGAAGGCTACGGGATCGAGAATGATGGTGCGTCCATCGTGCGCTGTATTCAAACCGGCGTGAATGTGATTCAGATGAATATTGAATCGGGCATGAAGGAGATTGCCGATCAGTCATTTGATATCGTGATTTTGTCACAGACGCTGCAAGCGATGAAGCGTACCGAGCGCGTGGTGGCGGATATGTTGCGGGTGGGGCGCGAAGCGGTTGTGACGTTTCCGAATTTCGGTTATTGGCGGCATCGCATGCAAATCGCGATTGGCGGACGGATGCCGGTCTCGAACGATTTACCTTATCAATGGTTTGATACGCCGAATGTGCATCTATGCACGATCGCGGATTTTGAGGCGTTTTGTCGCGACCGACGCTATCGTTTGCTGGGGCGAATGGTGTTTAACCACGACCGCGAGCAAACACATTTGCCGAATTTGCTGGGGACGTTGGCGCTCTATCGCCTAACACGTAACGCCTAACACGTAACTCGCAGCGCCTGACGCGCAATAGCGATGTGCGGCGGATCGCATTGATGCAATACGATCCGCCGATGCTCAGATTAAAACTCTCGCCGTTATTTTTTCTTGCTGAGTGAAACAGCTGGCGGTGGTGGATCCAGCTCATTGGCGAGGACGGCATATTTGAGCAGTTCTGAGGTGGTGCGCGTGCCGAGTTTGCGTTTGATATTGGCGCGATGAACATCAATGGTGCGAATGCTCAAGCCCAGCGTTTGCGCAATATTTTTGCTCGACAGACCTTTGCCAATATAACGGAATACTTCTTTTTCACGCACCGACAAGGTCGCTGAGCGTGGACGAAGCATCGATGCGGAATCACCGCCATAACCGTAGTCAGGCTCAGGCTGTGCTTTTGCACTGGCAGACCAGAATTCCTTGCCATTGGCAACGGCAGTAATCGCGTCAGCCAAATCTTTGGTCACACTCATTTTTGATACCAGGCCATTGGCGCCCGCGTCGCGTGCGCTCTTGATGGCGGCAGGGGTATCAAAACCGGAGAGCATCAATACCCGTGTGGTAGGGAATTCGTGATGAATTGTGCGGGCGAGATCAACACCGCTCATGGCCGGCAACAAAATGTCGGTAATCAGCAGGTGAACCGGTGCCTGGCGCATGTGGTGTAGCGCGGCCTCAGCAGAATTGGCTTCGAACACTAGCGCGTATCCGCGCAGTGAGCGAATAAACGCCGCCAGGCCTGCGCGCATCATGGGATGGTCATCAACCAGCCCGACAAGAATATTGGACTTGCTCATAAAAAATTTGCTCCCGAAAAAGAGTACGCCACAGGATGGCGAAAATTGTGTTGGGTCTGTTGAATGTGCGATAGCGTTTTAGTGGCAAAGTGAATTGCTGGATGTTGCGGTAGCCATTGCAGCGGCGCTGACTTGCGAAACTGATAATTGGCAAAACCAGACAATTTATCTTGCGCACTAAAACCCATGAGACAGTTGCCGCGTAATAAGCACGCGACAATCTTTAGGCTCACCATTCTGTGCACGGATCGGGCGAATAAATCGCTCATATTTTGTGAATACATATTCAGAACCTGTTGCTCCAACTAAAGTTCAGTATCGAATGCAAAATACTGACAAAACTGGGGTCGTAATTCTTGGCAATTTTTGCAAACATAGCCATTAGTAATTACATTTTTACTGATTCATCACAATATCTTTATACCAGTTTAGCTAAGCATAATACGCATGGCTTCGTTAACAATTGTTAATTTATTGCTGACCGGCGAGATGTCGAATAACTTCGAATGCCTGGCACAGCAAGCTGACGCGCAGTTTCTCGCGCTAATGAGGCCTGATTACGCTGCGTCTTCTTCCAGCTTTTGCTGCACATCCAGCCACTTCCACTCGATGTCGGAAATTTCAGATGCTAGCTCAGCCTGCCGCTTCAGCATATCCCCTAATCGCGGCTTATTGGCGTCTGCATAGGCATCTTCAGTCGCCAGCCATTGCTCGATATGGTTGCGCTCGGCAGTGGCTGTTTTGAGATTTTTTTCCAGCTCGGCGAGCTTTTGTTCGAGGGG
>JANXWW010000348.1 GCA_025350945.1 Burkholderiales bacterium | reverse complement strand
CTGAAATGGTTTGGCCTGATTTTGCTTGCTTTGTTGCTTGTCGTGACCGCTCTTGGCCTGCACACATGGTATTCCAAACCGCTCGCCATTAGCTGGTTTTACAATCGTGTTTTTATGCAATTCGCCATTGATAATCCGGAATTGTTGACGCAGCTACGGATGCTGGAACAAGTCGGTATTCATTCACACAACGCGAAGCTGGGTGATTCCTCGCTTGCGCACGAAGATAAAGTGTTCGCGAAACTAAGGTCTGATGAAGCGATGCTGCGCAGCTACGACACCAGCAGTTTAAAGGGTCAGGACAAACTTTCTTATGACATCCTCGCCT
The DNA here is from genome assembly GCA_025350945.1 of Burkholderiales bacterium. Lineage (GTDB taxonomy): Bacteria > Pseudomonadota > Gammaproteobacteria > Burkholderiales > Usitatibacteraceae > UKL13-2. The sequence continues at coordinate 4,424 of JANXWW010000348.1, read as the reverse complement.
ATTTTTTAGGCAATCAAGTGCGAGGTGAGCCGTGGCGTTTCCATAACTATCCGGTGAATCAATTGTTCGGCGTGCAGAGTAATTTGCCGAATTTGATGACCGAGTCCCAGCAGGTCAACAACGCTACCGATGCGGAGGATTACATTGCGCGTATTGGTGAATTTCCACGCAAGATGGCGCAGGTGATTGAGGGCGTAAAGTTTCGTGAATCGAAAGGCATTATTCCGCCGAAATTGACGGTGGAAAAAGTGATTGATCAAGTGAAAGGATTTATAGCGCCCGGTGTTGCGGGCAATCCGATTGTCATTAGCTTCAAGGAAAAAATTAGTAAAATTCCCGCTGACAAAATGAACGAAACAGCGCGCGCCGCGCTGATCGCGCGCGTAGAGCAGGGCGTGGGCGCGAGTGTGTTGCCTGCTTATAACGAGCTGAATCTTTATATGGAAACGCTGCGCCCTAAAGCGACCAAAAACGATGGCGTGTGGGCGCTACCGGATGGCGATAAATATTATCAATACGAAATCGAATCCAACACCACCACGACGATGAAGGCCGATGAAATTCATCAAATCGGTTTAAAAGAGGTGGCGCGTATCGGTGCCGAGATGGATCGTATTTTGACTGAGGCTGGCTATATAGATGGCACACGTGCAGAGCGCATACAAAAACTTTCCAAATCACCTGCGCAACTTTATCCAGATTCGGAAGAAGGTCGCACGCAAATTCTGAAAGATTACCAATCGATTATTGACGAGATGATCGCGGGACTGGATAAAAATTTTGCAACGAAACCCAAGGCATTGGTGGACGTTAAGCGTGTGCCAGTATTCACTGAGAAAACCGCGCCGGGCGCTTACTACAATGGCCCGCCGATGGATGGCTCGAAGCCGGGTACGTTTTTCGCCAATCTGCGTGATGTGGCCGAGACGCCGAAATTTGGCATGCGCACGCTGGCCTATCACGAGGCAGTGCCGGGTCATCATATGCAAATTGCGATTGCGCAAGAGCTGAAAGGTCTGCCGATTTTTCGCGGCATTATTCCATTCACGGCCTATGCCGAGGGCTGGGCACTGTATGCGGAACAGTTTGCGTGGGAAACGGGTTATCAAAAAAATCCACTCGATAATTTGGGCCGCTTACAGGCGGAAATGTTTCGCGCGGTGCGCCTCGTCGTCGATACTGGTATGCATTCAAAACGCTGGACGCGTGAGCAGGCCATCGAATATATGATGGCCAATACGGGTATGCCCGAAAATGAGGTGGCGACCGAGATTGAGCGTTATCTGGTCATGCCCGGCCAGGCGTTGGCGTATAAAGTAGGGATGCTAAAAATTCTGGAGCTGCGCGAGCGCGCGAAAACGTCACTTGGCGCGAAATTCGATATTCGTGAATTTCATGATGCGGTATTGACGAATGGCTCGATGCCGTTGTCAGTTCTGGAGAACGTGATTGATGCTTATATTGCGGGGAAGAAGCCAGCGTAAATTTGCATACTGCAAGATGGATTACGGCATTAATATTTTTGTTTGAAAACGTTTTTGCAGCCACACCGAAATCACCTCAACTTCATCCGCACAAACCGAATGCTGCATCGGATATTCGCGCCACTCGACTTGGTAGTTTTGTTGTGCGAGCGCGTCGCGTGATGATTTGGCGAGCGCCAACGGCACGATGGGATCTTGCGTGCCGTGCGCCATCAGAATGGGAATGTTGGCATTGGCCATGGTCTTTTCTTTCGCGAGTGAATCACCCAATGTGAGATAGGTGGATAACGCCATAATTCCGCCGAGTTCACGTTTATTGCGCAAACCGGTTTGCAGTGCGATTGCGCCACCTTGCGAGAAGCCGGCGAGAATGATTTTGTCAGACGCGATATCGCGTGTGAGTTCGCGTTCGATCAATTGATCAATTGCAGTTTGCGATTCGCGTACACCGGCTTCATCTGGTTTGCGCGCGATATCCTGCATCGAAATATCGTACCAGCCGGGCATGACGTGGCCATTATTAATCGTGATCGGCCGCATCGGCGCTTGCGGAAAAATGAATCGCAACGGTAATGATTCAGGCAAGCCAAGCTCTTTCACAATCGGTACAAAATCCCAGCAATCCGCGCCGAGGCCATGCATCCAGATGACAGTGCCTTTAGGGTTATTGCCGGTGATGAGTTCGATGTGTTGGATGGGTGCGGTCATGGTTATTAAAGTTATTGAAAGCCTATTATTGGCGGGGTTTTTAAAGCATTTATGGCTGAAAAAGCGCACTAGTGCTGGAGTTTACTTGTTGATCAAGTGCTATATATTTGGCGACTAAATATGACGAACTTCAATTTAGCGAACACCCCTCTCCCTCCAACCCTCGCTGCGCTCTCCCTTTCCCGCAAGGGGAGAGGGAGGTTTAGCCTCTCTCCCTAGATGGGAGAGAGGTTGGAGAGAGGGTGTTCGCCAAATATTCACCATATTTAATTGTTGGATCTATAAATTATCGAATCGCCGACTTCGGCCGAAACGCCTTAATCACCTCATCATGGGTTTCCAGATAAGGCCCCCCAATCAAATCCACGCAGTAAGGCACCGCCGCGAAAATACCGACCTCAACCGGCGTTCCATCTGCATCTTTCAATCCTTCCAGTGTTTCTTTAATCGCTTTTGGTTGGCCGGGTAAATTGATAATGAGTGATTGTTTGCGAACGACGGCAACCTGGCGCGACAGAATTGCAGTTGGTACAAATCGTAATGAAATTTGCCGCATGCGCTCACCGAAACCATCCATCACCCGATCGGCAACCGCGAGTGTGGCGTCGGGCGTGACGTCGCGCGGCGCAGGGCCGGTGCCGCCAGTGGTTAGCACCAATGCGCAGCATTCAATATCGACAAATTCTTTTAGCGTAGCTTCAATTAATTGCTGTTCATCAGGAATCACGCGGCTCACTATCGTGAGTGAATTTTTCAGCGCAGATTTCAGCCATAACTCCAGTGCGGGCAAACCTTCATCCTGATACACACCTTTCGCGGCGCGATCACTGATTGAAATGAGGCCGATTTTCGCAGGATCAGCCATCAAAACACCGGCGGATTTTGTTCGCGCACGGGGTGACTTACGAATTGATTCACGATATGTTTATGCAGCGTTTGATAGAGCAGGCGAAAATTTTTCGGGGGGCGTTGTTTGGCGTGATCGTCTTTTGTGGCGGCCAGCAATTTTTCCAGCGTCACCGCATCCGCCTCTGGAAATTCGCGCGCGAAGGCGGCGATGGAAGTCGCATCGGCCAGCATGCGATCGCGCCAGCGTTCAGCCAGATGATGTTGCGCAGTCTGTATTTGATTCGGCGCGTTGAGTGCTTGCAGCTGTGCCAGAATCGGCGCGGGATCAACTTCGCGCATCAAGCGGCCGATATATTGCATTTGCCGCTTGTTGCCGCCATGTTTACTGTTGGGAATACGCTTGGCGTCCAATACAGCCACGCGCAACTCGTCCGGCAGATCCATTTTGTTGATAACCTCAGTCGAAAGCGCGACCAATTCCTCGCCCACCGATTGCAAGGCGATCATGTTCCGTTTTTTCTGACTTTTACTGATAGAATTTTCGGCTGGATCGAGTGTGTCATCAATCTCGACGTCTTCTTTCGAACGCGCCAGATTCTCAATTGCTTTCGATTTTTGTGTGGTTTTATTTCGCACTGTTTTTCCGCGTATCTTTGTCGTTGTTACTCAAATATTTCCCTTATTTTACCTTACGCTGGACATCTCTCCGTGACTCAAACTCTAAACGCAGCAGCCAAGCCCACCACCAAAGATTCACTGAGCGATCTCGCTCAATTCGCACTCGAACGCGCGAAAGCATTGGGTGCAACAGCCGCCGATGTCGAGGTTTCAACATCCATTGGCCAATCTGTCACCGTGCGATTAAACGAAGTTGAAACTATTGAGCACAACCGCGATAAAGGCTTGGGCGTTACTGTTTATCTCGGCCAACAGCGCGGCAATGCCTCCACCACCGATTTTTCACGCGCGGCAATTGAGCGCACCGTGGCGGCTGCATTGGCGATTGCAAAATATACCGCACCGGATGAATTTGCGAGTTTGCCCGATGCGGATCGGCTGGCCAAACCACCTTTTAACAGCGCTGGTTTGTATTACGCCTGGCCGTTAACCGTCGAGGCCGCGACCGAGCTGGCGAAGCGTATGGAAGCGGCCGCGTTTGCGGTCGATAAGCGCATCAATAATTCTGAAGGTGCTTCGGTATCGACTTCTGAATCCGATTTTATTTATGCCAATTCGCTCGGCTTTATGGGCGGATTCCCCTCGTCCCGTCACAGCGCCAGCGTGTCAGTGATTGCCGGATCCGATGATGGCATGCAGCGCGATTATTGGTACGACGTGGCACGCGCGGGCGAAAAATTATCGACACCTGAAGCGATTGGCCGC
>JANXWW010000347.1 GCA_025350945.1 Burkholderiales bacterium | reverse complement strand
CTGGTTTGAATTTGATGAGCTGTGTGTCAAGCCGCGTTCGCAGATTGATTATCTGGCACTGGCAAGCCAATATCACACGGTGATAATTTCAAACATCCCGCAGCTCCATGCAAAAAATCGCGCTGATGTAGTGCGCCGATTTACGTGGCTCATCGATGTGTTTTATGATCAGCGTGTGAAGCTGATTTGCAGTGCGGAAGTTGAGCCCGAGTTGTTGGTGGTGGATGATCGTATCGCGAATACCAAGGCCGCAAAAGGGGATGCTGAAAAAGGCGACGCCTCGCAAATGGTGTCCGCAGAATTTGCCCGCACTGCATCGCGTTTGCGCGAAATGCAATCCCGCGAATACTTTTCGCGCAAGCACGCATCGGCTGATAATCCGGCGGTAATGAAAATTAGTTAGTTGTTCCCATCAGTTTGCTATTGAAGGTAAACATGTCTACATTTCGCTCTCTGTTGCTTACAAAATCTGATGGCGCCGACGGCGCCAAATTCAACGCCAATGTCACCGACATTCCCATTGCCGATTTGCCCACGGACGGCGATGTGGTCGTTCGCATCGAATACTCCACACTAAATTACAAAGACGGTTTGGCGATTGCGAATAAATCGCCTGTGGTGCGTAAATGGCCGATGGTGGCGGGTATTGATGGCGCAGGTGTGGTGGAATCGAGCGCTGATCCCGCATGGAAAGTGGGCGATAAAGTTATTCTCAATGGTTGGGGCGTGGGTGAAAATCATTGGGGCTGCTTGGCCACTCACGCGAAGCTGAAAGGTGATTGGCTGGTGCGCTTGCCGGCTGCATTGACGACCAAGCAAGCAATGGCGATTGGTACGGCAGGCTATACGGCGATGTTGTGTTGCTTGGCACTTGAACGGCATGGTGTGAATAAATCGCACGGTGAAATTTTAGTTACGGGCGCATCGGGCGGCGTGGGCAGTGTGGCGATTTCGATTTTGTCTTCATGGGGTTACGACGTGATAGCCTCCACCGGCAAATTAAACGAAAGTGAATATCTGAAGTCGCTCGGTGCGAAAGAAGTGATGGATCGCGCCACGCTTTCCGCTGCGGGCAAACCATTACAAAAAGAGCGCTGGGCCGGCGTGGTGGATTCAGTGGGTTCGCACACATTGGTGAATGCGGTTGCGCAGACGAAATATCGCGGTGTGGTGGCAGCATGCGGGTTGGCGCAGGGTGCGGATTTTGCGGCGACCGTAATGCCATTTATTTTGCGTGGTGTGGTCTTGGCGGGCGTGGATAGTGTTTATCAGCCAATGGCGACACGCGTGGATGCATGGGCGCGGCTCGCGAGTGATCTGGATCGTGCAAAATTGGATGCAATCACGACTACGATCAAATTAGGCGATGCGATTGCCGCCGCAGATGATGTGTTGGCGGCAAAAATTCGTGGCCGATTAGTTGTTGATGTAAACGCATAGCAATGTTACCCAGACTCGCTCAAACCCTGGCCCAAAAAATCATCGCACGTGCCGCCGGTCGCGACAGCGTGCGCGTGGGTGAGCTCATTGTCGCTAAAGTGGATCTCGCGATGATGCATGATTCCGGCGGCCCGCGCAGAGTTGCGGCGATGCTGGCCGAAATCGGTGCGAGTGTTTGGGATCGCAATAAAGTGGTGGTGGTGACCGATCATTTTGTGCCTGCGGTGGATGTGGATAGCGCGCGTATTTTGAAGCTCACACGCGATTGGGTGCGGATAAATCAGGTAGATCGTTTCCACGATATGCAGGGCATTTGCCATGTTGTGATGACTGAAAATGGTCATGTGCGGCCTGGCATGTTTGCCGTTGGCGGTGATTCTCATTCGCCTACCGCAGGTGCGTTTGGCGCATTTATGTTTGGTGTGGGTGCAACGGAAATGGCGGGCGTGCTGGCGACGGGTGAGATCTGGATCAAAGTGCCAGAAACACAATTGATTCGCTGGCAGGGAAAATTAGGTCATGCACTGTCGGCGAAAGACATGATTTTGGCGACCTTAAAACGGCTGAAACTCAACACGTTGAAATACGGCGTTGCGCAGTATTGCGGTGAAGCAGTAACGGCGTTATCAATGTCGGACCGGATGGTATTAACGAATATGGCGGCGGAGTTGGGTGCGCAAACAGGATTGATTGAGCCGGATGCCACCACTTTTGCGGCACTTAAAAATGCCGATGTTGATATGCAATATGCGCCAGAATTTCACGGCGATCCAGACGCAACATTTCTCGCGACCTGGGATTTCGATGCAAATAAATTAGTGCCGCAAGTGGCCGCGCCGCACAGCCCGGATAACGTGGACGATGTAGATCGATTTCAAAATGTCACGATAGATCAAGCGTATATCGGCGCGTGCACCGGTGCCAAGCTAAATGATTTACACATGGCTGCAGAAGTACTCAAGGGCCGCAAAGTGGCGCGCAATATTCGTCTACTGATTGCGCCTGCATCTACGCGCATGACGGCTGCCGCCGCAGCGGATGGCACGCTTGCTACCTTGACCGCAGCCGGTGCGATTCTATTACCTTCAGGATGTGGCGCGTGCGCGGGCTACGGTGCGGGGATTTTGGCGGAAGATGAAGTCTGCATTTCCAGTACGGCGCGTAATTTTAAAGGTCGCATGGGTGCTGCCAGCTCGCATGTATATTTGGGCTCGCCGTACACAGTCGCCGCGAGTGCCGTGACCGGACGCATCACTGACCCGCGCGAATTTATTCACGTATTTCATCACGCGCAGGCGGTGGCATGAGCAAAACTTTCGGCAAAGCATTCGTGTTTGGTGACAACATCACCACTGATGCGTTGGCACCCGGTGCATATATGAAAGCGCCGTTGGCTGAGCTGGCTGCGCATTGCCTGGAAAGCATTGATGCAGATTTTGCGCGTGATATGAAGCGCGGCGATATTGTGGTTGGTGGCGAAAATTTCGGCATGGGTTCATCGCGTGAGCAGGCAGTGATGGCATTGCGTGAACTGGGTATTGGTTATGTAATAGCGAAATCATTTGCGGGGTTATTTTTTCGTAACTGTATTAATTTGGGTTTGGCACCGCTAATGTGCGTTGACGCTGCAAAAATTAATGCAGGAGACGAGTTGTGTTGTGACGCAGGCGAAGGCAGTATTCTGAATAAAACGAAGAATGAATGCTATGCCTGCGAGCCGATTCCTCCGCACTTGATGGCGATGCTAAATGACGGCGGCCTGCTGTCTCATTTGGTGAAGCGTCGCGCCCTCATCACAACCTTGCCGTCAAACTAAGTGACATATGTTTGTCCTATGCATCCGGTATGCGGTTTGTCCGTAGATTGGCAATGAGCGCTAAAATGAGACGCATTGAAGATGATGCGCAGTTAAGATCGAATGACGATGATTACTTCTGGATAGTGCCATGAACACCAAAACAAATGCAGATAAATCGACGCCGCTAGCTCTTGATCTGACGGGATATTTCGCAGGACTTGCGCCGGTTGAAGATGCACAAACGCATAAAATCAATACGCCGCAGCAGGAACAGAAATTAAGCGAGGAAGCTGTGATTGGAGAATCGAAGCTGACCAGTAATGGTTTTTTTGTCCGTATCAACGAGGCCGCGCCGCGCCGCAAGCCGCGCAATACGCCGCCGGTGGTGCTCGTGATCGAGGATGATGACACGACCGCAGCGGTGATCGTAGGCGCGCTGGAAGCGAATAATTACAAAGTCACTCGCGCCAGTAATCGGCAACAAATTGTTGATGGCATGAAATTAGCACCTGACCTGGTGTTACTCGACGTGATGTTGCCGGATGCGAATGGTTTTGACGTACTCGCGCGCATGCGTGGTGCCCGTGATTTTGTCGACACGCCGGTGTTGATGCTGACCAGTCTGGGCGCGCTTGACGATATCCTGAAAGGCCTTAAGTTGGGGGCGAATGGCTATCTCACCAAGCCCGCCAAATCGAAGGCATTGCTGGATGCGATCAAACAGGTTTTAGCGTAATTTTTCGGGAATCACATCGCTGTTTTGGGTCGAAAGGTTAGCCGATGGGCGCTTATCAGGATTTTTATGAGCAGTCGTTATCCCATCGTGACGCTTTCTGGACGCGAGAGGCGGCTCGCATTGATTGGGTAAAACCATTCAGGCAAGTCTGTGATTTCTCCAATCCCCCGTTCGCGAAATGGTTTGTTGGTGGCGAAACCAATCTTTGCTATAACGCGGTGGATCGCCACTTGGCCACGCGTGCGGAGCAAAATGCACTCACCTGGATTTCATCGGAAGTAGAGCTTACGCGGGCGTTCACGTACCGTGACTTATTCAACGAAGTAAATCGTTTCGCCGCGATTCTAAAATCGCTTGGTGTGGGCAAGGGTGATCGCGTATTGATCTATATGCCGATGATTCCTGAAGCCGTGTTTGCGATGTTGGCGACGGTTCGTATTGGGGCGATTCATTCGGTGGTGTTTGGTGGTTTTGCCGCCGCCTCACTTGCTGCCCGCATTGATGATGCTGAGCCGAAAGTTTTAATCACGGCAGATGCAGGTTCGCGTGGCGGAAAAATTATTCCGTTAAAGCCGTTGACAGACGAATCAATTGCACTTGCAAAACATCCGCCGAAACATGTTGTGATCGTCAATCGCGGATTGGATCGCGACATGAAAACGCTGCCTGGTCGTGACATGGATTACTTGGCACTGTGTCGTCGTCATGAAGGTGAAATCGTGCCTTGCGAATGGGTTGAGTCCTCGCACCCGAGCTATATTTTGTACACCAGCGGCACTACCGGCAAGCCCAAAGGCGTGCAGCGCGATACCGGCGGCTATGCGGTCGCGCTGGCCGCATCTATGCCAAATATTTTTGATACCAAACCGGGTGAAACCTATTTTTGTACATCTGATATTGGCTGGGTCGTCGGGCATTCATACATTATTTACGCGCCGCTGATTAACGGCTCAACCACTATCATGTACGACGGTCTGCCGATCCGGCCGGATGCCGGTATCTGGTGGAAAATCGTACAGGATTACAAAGTCTCGACGATGTTTTCATCGCCCACTGCCATTCGTGTATTGAAAAAACAGGACCCCGCATGGCTGAAAAAATTTGATGTGAGCAGTCTGCGCTATTTGTTTTTAGCCGGCGAGCCGCTTGACCAGCCAACCAGCGACTGGATCGAAAAAGGACTTGGCGTAAAAGTCATCGACAACTATTGGCAGACCGAAAGTGGCTGGCCGATTTTGTCGGCGCAGCCGGGGATCGAAGCCACACCCAGAAAACTCGGCTCGCCCAGCTTTGCGAGCTACGGCTATAAAATGAAATTAAAACATGAAGAAACCGGCAAGCCAGTAGGCGCAAATGAAAAAGGTGTTTTATGCATCGAAGCACCGCTGCCACCAGGCTGTATGAGCACGATTTGGCGCGATGACGCGCGCTTTGTGAAAACCTATTTTTCAAGCTTTAAAGACGAACAGGTTTACACCACATTTGATTGGGCCACGCGCGATTCGGATGGATACTACTTCATCATGGGTCGCACGGATGATGTGATTAACGTCGCGGGCCATCGCCTCGGCACGCGCGAGATTGAAGAAGCAATTCAGGCGCACGCAAACATTGCCGAGGTCGCCGTTGTTGGTGTGGCCGATGCGCTCAAGGGCCAGGTGCCGATGGCATTTGCGGTGGTGAAAGATGCGTCGAAAGTCGCCACACCAGAGCTTCAGGCTGCGCATGAAAAAGAAATCATGGCAACCGTGGATAAAGAGTTGGGCGCGATTGGCCGACCGGCGCGCGTGCATTTTGTGACCTTGTTGCCGAAGACACGATCCGGAAAATTGTTGCGCCGCTCGATTCAGGCGTTATGCGAAAAACGTGATCCGGGTGATCTGACTACGATTGAAGATCCGGCGGCGTTAGAGCAGGTGAGGGCGGCAGTTGCATAAATTAGCGGTTTCAAAGACCAATAGGGGCGGGGGTTTTCAGCCAATTTCTATTGAAAATACCCGCTAATGCTAGAGTTTTACTTTATTTAGCTATATGAAATCGCTCGCAGAAGAAGTCGAATACCTCGTCCCCGATTTACTTGCACCACAATTAAAACTCGTCTTTTGTGGCACCGCGCCATCGCGTGCATCGGCAGCGGCAGTTGCCTATTACGCAAAGCCCGGCAATCGATTCTGGCCCACGCTGCACGCCGTCGGCATCACGCCATATCGCTATTCGCCGCACAACTATCCGCAAGTGCTCACGCTCGGTATCGGTCTTACTGATCTTTGCAAAGTTCATGCTGGCGTGGATGCCGATTTGCCTGATGATGCATTTGATCTAAACGCGTTTGAGAGAAAGATGCGGCACCATCAACCGCGCATAATTGCTTTTACCAGCAAAAACGCGGCGCAATCTTATCTGCAAAAAGCCGTGGCGTACGGCGAACAATCCGCAAAAATGGGTGACTCAAGACTATTCGTATTGCCGTCACCTTCCGGATTGGCAACGCGATTTTTCAATGTTGAAATTTGGCGTGCACTGGCTGATGAATTTAAACGACTTTGATCGTACGCGCTGTGAGCGTCAGCTCAGCGATAATAGTTGATGAACGATCTGCAAATCGAAAAGAAAGCCATCCGGACGAATGTGCTGAACGCACGCGATGCGATGCCGCCAGATCAACGTGCGCGCGAATCAATGAAAATGTGTGAAGCGATCATTACCTCAACGCCATATCTGCGCGCGAAGAGTGTGTTGGCCTACGCCAGTTTTGGCAGCGAGTTCGACACGTCATTCTTGCTTGGACATGCATTGACGGATAAAAAAATTCTCATCATGCCGCGTGTTGACAAAGAAATGCAGCAATTACAACTTCATCGCGTCCATCATATGGATGAACTTGTTGCGGGACAGTGGGGTATTCGCGAACCGCAGATTGATGCTGAAATCGTGATGCCAAACATGATCGATTTTATCCTCGTACCCGGTGTCGCGTTTGACCGCGCCGGTTTTCGGATCGGCTATGGCAAAGGCTTTTACGATAAACTGTTGCTTGCTGTAAACCCAGCATCTACGCGGCTCTCCGCAGCATTCGATGGCCAGATTATCGACGCCGTACCCAACGAAGTGCATGATCAACGTGTCGATATCATCATCACACCCACCCAGAAAATACTCATCTCCCATGACCGCAAAAATCATTGATGGCAAAGCAATTTCGGAAGTTTTTCGCGCTGAATATAAAGTGCGTGTTGATCGATTAATTGAGCGAGGTGTTAAACCGGGACTCGCGGTCATCATTGTCGGTGACGACGCCGCATCGCAAGTGTATGTGCGCAACAAAGCGCGTGCGTGCGAAGCAATTGGGATGCACTCTGAAGTTCATGCCTTGCCTGCCGACACGTCGCAAGAAGATTTGCTAACGTGGGTAAATAATTTGAACGCGAATTCTGCGATTCACGGCATTCTCGTGCAGTTGCCTTTGCCGAAGCACATGGATGATCGCGCCGTAATTGAAGCGATTTATCCGATGAAAGATGTGGATGGATTTCACTATGCGAATATGGGTGCGCTGGTGATTGACGAGAGTTGGTTTCCACCGTGTACGCCATTCGGTGTGATGCAAATGTTGGCGCATGAAGGTGTTGAAATTGAAGGCAAACATGCGGTGGTGATTGGCCGCTCAAACATTGTTGGTAAACCGCAGGCGATGCTATTGCTGAAGGCGGGGGCGACCGTCACGGTGTGTCATTCCAAAACAAAAGATTTGAAAAAATTCACCCGTGATGCCGATATCCTTGTCGCCGCAATTGGCTGTGCGAATATGGTGACGGGCGATATGGTGAAGCCTGGTGCTGTCGTCATCGATGTGGGCATTAACCGTTTGCCCACAGGAAAATTATGTGGCGATGTCGATTTCGAATCGGCAAAGTTGGTTGCGGCAGCTATCACACCCGTGCCCGGTGGTGTGGGGCCGATGACCATCACGATGCTGCTGGGCAATACGCTGCGTGCGGCTGAACGCGCCGCTGGCATGGCGAAATCTGCTGGATTTACCATGATGGCATGAGCGATATTGAGAACACGGCACCCTTGATTCGTCAGGCACATTGCTTTGGTGTGCATGATGCAGACGCGATGCTTGTTGATTTCTCATCACTCGGTGCCTTATTGGCGATACGCGGCTGCGATCAACGTGAGCAAATTTTTATGCGCTATTTTGATGATGAATTAAATCATCAGGCGCAATACACCTATTGCGAATTCAACAAGCTGGTTGCGCGTATCGCGACATGGCTGATAAAAGATTTCGGCATTCGAGCAGGGCAAGCGGTCGCAACGCTCGCGTACAACCATCCGTTCGCGGCCGCGACCTTGTTTGCATGTTGGCGAATTGGTGCGATTGCGGCACCTCAGAATTTGCATGAGAGCGATGAGCGCATTGCGTTTACGTTGCAGGATTCATCATGCGTGGTGTTGTTGGCGCTGGCGGATTGTGCGGATCGGGCGAAAGCGATAGCGGGTTTGTGCGATGCATCCATCGCTGTTGCCACGCTTCGCGACCCTGTTGAAGTCGATCCCCTCGCTCATTGCCCCACGGATTTTCGTCACTTACCCGCGCTAATCGTCTACACCAGCGGCACCACTGGTAATCCCAAAGGTGTCGTCCTCACACAATACAATTTATTGATCAACGCACTCGGTACGAAGGAAGTGCACGAGATTGATAGCGCGACCACACTCATGTGCGTGCTGCCGATTCATCACGTGAACGGCATCGTCGTTACGCTGGTGGCCACTGTGCTGGCAGGCGCGCGCGTGGTGCTGAATCGTGGATTCAAGGTGAGCACATTCTGGTCGCGCATCGCCACAGAAAAAATAGGCATCGTTTCAGTCGTGCCCACGATTTTGCAATTTTTGTGTGAGGCGGATGAAGATATTCGTACACTCGGCCTCACTAAATTTCGTCACGTCATCTGCGGCGCAGGTACGCTCGCTATTACGTTGGCGGAGCGATTTGAAACGCGATTTGGATTCGACGTTATTCACGGCTACGGCTTGTCAGAAACCACTGCATTTGCCTGTTCCATGCCACTGCATATGCCCCAAGATGCCCGCCAGTACTGGCTCTCCGGCCATGGTTACCCCAGTATTGGCGTGGCATATCCGCATTGCGAAGTCGCCATTCATGATGCCGAAGGTGTGGTGCATGGCGAAGCGGCGCGCGGCGAAATTGTGGTTCGCGGTCACTACATCATGAGTGGCTACCATCATCGCCCCGATGCCAATGCTGAGACCTTCAAGCACGGCTGGTTTCGCACGGGCGATGAAGGATTCTTTAAAAATGCTGACGATGGCCGCGCATATTTTTTTATCACCGGGCGAATCAAAGAGTTGATCAATCGCGGTGGTGTGAAATACAGCCCGTTTGAAATCGAGGAAGTTTTGCTGGAAATTCCTGGTGTAAAAGTGGGGTTGGCGATTGCGTTCGATAACGATTGGTATGGTGAGGAAGTCGGCGCGTATGTGGTGCGATCACCTGACTCTACGTTAACGGCAGCAGAAATTTTTACATATTGCGCCACGAAATTGCCATTCGCCAAACGGCCGAAAGTGGTGGTGTTTGGCGATGAAATTCCGGTGACTGTGACGGGGAAATATCAGCGGTTGAAGCTGAAGGCATTGTTTGTGAATTTTCAGAAAACGCAATTTCGTCCTGATTAACAACACGCTGCTTCGGGCGAAATTTTATTTATTTATCCCGCAACTCCCGCCGCAAAATCTTCCCTACATTGCTTTTCGGCAGCGAATCGCGGAACACAATTTTCTTTGGGCATTTGTAGCCGGTGAGATTTTTTCTACAGTATTCCATCACCACAATTTCAGTGAGCGCTGGATCTTTTTTGACGATGAACAGTTTGACGGCTTCGCCAGTTTTTTCATCTGGTATGCCGACCACGGCGCATTCCATCACGCCGGGCATGCTGGCGATGACGTCTTCAATCTCATTGGGGAAAACATTAAAGCCCGAAACCAGAATCATGTCTTTTTTGCGATCAACAATTTTCACGTGACCGTTTGCCAGCATGATGCCGATGTCGCCTGATTTGAAGAAGCCATCTTTGGTCATGGATTTAGCGGTTTCGTCGGGCCGCTGCCAATAGCCGCGCATTACTTGCGGGCCACGAATGCAGATTTCGCCAGACTGTCCGAGTGCGACTTCCATCTCGGCGTCGTCGCGAATGGATATCTCGGCACCCGGCATGGGCATGCCAACGTCACCGCTAAAGTCAGCATTCATGACTTCATTGCAGGTGATACCGCCAGAGGTCTCTGTCAGGCCAAAGCCTTCAACAATTGGCGTCGCAGTTATTTTTAACCATCGCTCGGCGACGGCGCGTTGCACGGCCATACCGCCGCCGTTGGAAACGCGCAGGTGTGAAAAATCAAGCGTGGCGAAGTCAGGATGATTGACGAACGAGTTGAACATGGTGTTTACCGCAGGCATAACGCTGAATTTATGTTTGCGCAGTACCTCAATCATGTTGTCGAGGTCACGGGGGTTGGGAATCAGAATGCAGTGACCACCGAGCTTGATCGCGAGCCACATGCAAGTAACCAAACAAAATATGTGATACATCGGCAGGGCACAAATCAGGCCGGATTGATCCAGTGCTGGACCTTTTGCTTGATCGTCCATCGCGGGTTTGACCCATGCCTCGCCAGAGAGTGAAGCGCCAAAAATATTTGAATGGACCAATACTGCGCCCTTGGAAGCACCCGTGGTGCCGCCGGTGTATTGCAGGAAGGCAATATCGTCCGGCGCAAGATTTGGTTTCACCAGTTTCAGGCTGTGGCCCTCTCTGATTGCATCATTGAATTTTACTGAGCCATGCAAGCTGAATGGAGGCACCAGCTTCTTTACGTTGCGCACCACGAAATTAGTAATCACGCCTTTTGGAAAGCTCAGCAGATCGCCGACCGAAGCCAACACGACTTGCTTGATTTTCGTTTTGGGCAAAACGGCTTCCAACGTGGTCGCAAAATTTTCTAAAATGATGATGACTTCGGCCCCGGAATCATTGAGCTGATGTTCGAGTTCGCGCGGCGTGTAGAGCGGATTGACGTTGACGACGACATAGCCTGCGCGTAATACAGCAAGAATCGCGACCGGATATTGCAGGACGTTTGGCATCATCAATGCGACGCGCGCACCTTTTTGTAAGCGCTTGGATTGCAGCCATGCCCCCAGCGCTTGCGATAACGTATCGACTTCGCCATAGGTCAGGGTTTTGTCCATGCAGGTGTAGGCTGCGCGATTGCGGTATTGGGCAAAACATTCTTCAGCCATGGCGGGTAACGAAGTGTAGCGCGTCAGGTCAATCTCGTGCGCGACGCCGGGTGGATAGTGTTCCAGCCACCACTTAGGTTTTAGTGTGGTTGTTGCGGTCATTATCTTCTCCGAATTTTCTTATTGTTTGTTTGAGTGCAGGTTTACATGTTTTTTTTAGCGAGATGCTTTCCTAACTCCATTTTTGCGAGTGACGCGCGATGCACCTCGTCCGGCCCATCCGCCAGCCGCAGGATTCGCGCCCACGTGTAAGCATAGGCTAACGGGAAATCTTCGGTGAGGCCCGCGCCGCCGTGCGCCTGCATGGCCCAGTCGATGATTTGTTGCGCCATATTGGGTGCGACAATTTTAATCATCGCGATTTCTGCCTTCGCCACTTTGTTGCCTGCGATGTCCATCGTATACGCGGCCTTTAGCGTCAGCAATCGCGCTTGATCGATCATGCAGCGTGATTCCGCAATACGTTCCAGCCACACGCTTTGTGACGCAATCGGTTTGCCAAACGCCACGCGTGATGTGAGACGCTGGCACATGAGCTGTAGCGCGCGTTCAGCCAGGCCAATCAGACGCATGCAATGATGAATGCGGCCCGGCCCCAGACGGCCCTGCGCGATTTCAAAACCGCGACCTTCACCAAGCAGCATATTGGTGGCGGGCACACGCACATTATCGAAATTGATTTCGCAATGACCATGCGGCGCATCGTCATAGCCGAACACAGGCAGAGGGCGCATGACGGTTACGCCTGGTGTATCAGCAGGCACCAGAATCATCGATTGCTGTGAATGGGAAATGGCTTCCGGGTTGGTTTTGCCCATGACAATATAAATTTTGCAGCGCGGATCACCCGCGCCGGAAATCCACCATTTGCGACCATTGATGACGTAATCGCTGCCATCTTTTTTGATGCTAGTGGCGATGTTGGTGGCATCCGATGACGCCACATCGGGCTCCGTCATCGCGAATGCAGAACGAATTTCGCCATTGAGTAGCGGCGTTAACCATTGTTGCTGTTGTTCCGGCGTGCCGTATTGGGTGAGCACTTCCATGTTGCCGGTGTCAGGTGCTGAGCAATTAAAAACTTCGGGTGCCCAATGGATGCGACCGGTGATTTCTGCGAGCGGCGCGTATTCCAGATTCGTCAAGCCTGCACCGAACTTGCCCGGCATAAACAAATTCCATAAGCCCGCTGCCTTCGCTTTGGGCTTTAATTCATCCAGCAATTGCACCGGCGTCCAGCG